>CALWGI010000021.1 GCA_944380045.1 uncultured Blautia sp. | reverse complement strand
CAGATGGAACAGTAAAAATCAGATTTGGATATATAAAAGCGGCCCGGAATATCCCGGTTTCCCAAAAAGGAAACAGAGGATATCCAGGCCGCTTTAAATTAAATGATTTATTTATATCAGCATTTCTCCGCAATCTCAAAGAGAAGCCGTTCTGTATCCTCCCAGCCGAGGCAGGGATCCGTGATGGAACAGCCGGGAACCATATGGTCGCTGATATCCTGGCGTCCTTCCAGAAGATAGCTTTCGATCATTACGCCTTTTACCAGTTTTTTCAGATCAGGATTATAATTCCTGCTGTGAAGGACTTCACTGACGATGCGGATCTGCTCCTTATACTGTTTGTCAGAATTGGAATGGTTTACATCCACGATCACGGCAGGATTTCTCAGATCCCATCTGGAATAAAGCTCAGCCAGACGCCGCAGGTCTTCATAGTGATAATTGGGGATAGTCTGCCCGTATTTATTAACGCCGCCTCTCAGGATCGTGTGGGCGAGTTCGTTTCCCGAAGTCTCCACGTCAAATCCACGGTAAATGAAGTGGTGAGGATGCTGGGCTGCGGTCACGGAGTTCAGCATAACGGAAAGATCTCCGCTGGTGGGATTCTTCATCCCTACCGGGATATCCATACCGCTGGCGGTAAGACGGTGCTGCTGGTTCTCCACGGAACGCGCGCCGATGGCTTCATAGGAGAGCACGTCGTCCAGATAGCTGCGGTTTTCCGGATAAAGCATCTCATCCGCGGACGACAGCCCGGTTTCAGCCATTACGCGGATATGGAGCCGGCGGATCGCTATGATGCCGGCAAGAAGGTCAGGAGCCTTGTCCGGCTCCGGCTGATGGAGCATTCCCTTATATCCGTCTCCCGTGGTACGGGGCTTGTTGGTGTAAACCCTGGGAATGATCATCAGTTTATCGGAGACCTGATCCGACACTTTTTTCAGCCGGCGTACATACTCGCAGACAGAATCTTCGTTATCAGCGGAACATGGTCCCACAAGAACGACAAATTTATCGGACTCCCCGGTGAAGATGCGGCGGATCTCCTGATCTCTCAGAGCTTTGGCAGCCTTAAGGTCCTCGCTGAGAGGATATTGTGATTTCAGAACTTCCGGCGAGGGAAGCTGATGATTTGTTTTCATGGACATGGCGTTACCTCCTTATCGCCTGTATTCGCAGCGCATGGGATACGATAGATCCTGAATGGCCGGATGTATCGGATGCGCGTTACTGATCGGTACTCTGAATTACGTTTTGAATTATATCATGATATCTCTGAAAATTCTACAGGATTCTCCGGATCGTTTTTCTCCAGGGAATGATATTCCTCAAGCGTCAGTCCCGTCATGGAGAGGTAGGACGCCAGAGGTTTCGTCACATAACGGATATGCCAGGGCGCCCGGGGAAAGCCGGTGACAGCAGCTTTATTAGCCGGATAGCGGAGAATAAATCCGTAGAGCGGAGCATGTCCCGCCAGCCAGACGCCTTCCGGCGTCCGGGCGAAATCTTCTGTCAGACGCATCTGGACGGCAGGGCAGGAAAGATCCAGAGCAAGACCGCTCTGATGCTCGCTGGTTCCGGGAGCGGCTATGTACGGATTTCCGGCATAAAGCTCCGCCTGCCGGACATAGGAACGGTATCCGGAAACGCAGCACAGGTTCAGGCCTTCCCGTCGGCTCCTTGCGATCAGTTCCAGAGCGGCCCGGGCGGCGGTTTCCTCCAGAAGACGCTTCTCTTCGCCCGGCAAAGCGTCGAAAGGAAGTCCGATATCCACAAGTCCGGAAGGGATATACTTTTCCGGCAGCGGATGTTCCCGGTTGATCAGCCGGGTATAAATTTTATTCATAAAAATCCCCCCTCACCTTCTATTTTATGAAGGCAGAGAGGGGGATATGCTTTTATCAGACTCAGTCTCTTTCCAGAGATCTCATGCTCATTTCTTCCAGGAGATTTTTCTTCAGGTCGTAAAGCTGCTGAGAGAGGTCCACATAAACCTTCTGGGGATTTACCAGACGGCGGGATTCATCCCAGAGAGTATTCTGCTCTTTCAGACAGTATTCTCTCAGTTCCATAACCTCCGGAGAGGTGTAGACGCGTTTTCCCTGGCGGATGACAGGGATCAGAAGTTCGCGGAGTTCATAGGTTCCTCCCAGGACTTTTGTCTTTTTCCAGGTATCTACCGGGTCGAAGATGATCATGGTTTCATTCGGATCAAAATGCTCGTCCGCCAGACAGATCAGGTCGGCCTTGATCTTGCCGGTGCTCTTGCTGTAAATACGGTAGATGGTCTTGTCGCCGGGGTTGGTGACCTTTTCAGTGTTCTCAGAAAGTTTGATCTTCGGCGTAAAGGTGGCGCTTCCTGCATCTTTGACAGCAGCCAGCTTATAGACGCCGCCGAAAGCGGGGTTGTCCTTGCTGGTGATCAGGTTGGTACCTACGCCCCAGGAATTGATCTTCGCGTCCTGGGTCTTCAGGCTGTCAATAAGATATTCGTCCAGATCGCTGGAGGCGGAGATAATGGCGTCGTCGAATCCGGCGGCGGCAAGCATCTTGTAGGCTTCCTTGGAGAGATACGCCAGGTCGCCGCTGTCGATGCGGATGCCGTATTTCGTAAGTTTCACGCCCTCCTCGCGCATTTCTTCAAAGACGCGGATCGCGTTGGGAACGCCGGACTTCAGCACGTCGTAGGTGTCTACCAGAAGCGTGCAGGAATCGGGGTACATTTTCGCGTATGTTTTGAAGGCGGTATATTCGTCGGGGAAGCTCATGATCCAGCTGTGGGCGTGAGTTCCCAGCACAGGCATGTTGAACATCTGTCCGGCCAGGACGTTGGAGGTTCCGGCGCATCCGGCGATCACTGCGGCCCGGGCGCCGTAGATACCAGCGTCGGGGCCCTGGGCTCTCCGAAGGCCGAATTCCATGATGCTGTCACCCCGCGCGGCGTAGCATACTCTGGCGGCCTTGGTGGCGATCAGGCTCTGGTGGTTGATGATGTTCAGGATGGCGGTCTCCACAAGCTGCGCTTCCATGATCGGCGCGATGACCTTTACGATCGGTTCTCTGGGAAAGACCACAGTTCCTTCCGGGATGGCATAGATATCTCCGGTAAAATGGAAGGTACTGAGATATTCCAGGAAATCCTCCTGAAAGATATGAAGTCCTCTCAGATAATCAATATCCTCTTCGGTAAAATGAAGATTTTCTATATATTCAATCATCTGCTCCAGCCCGGCGGTAATGGCGAAACTGCCGCCGCAGGGGTTGGTGCGGTAAAACATATCGAAGATGACAGTCTGGTTTGTGGGGTTTTTGAAATACCCCTGCATCATGGTCAGTTCATAGAGATCCGTGAGCAGGGTCAGGTTTGTTGCTCTCATGTTGGTTCTCCTTCTGGTATTTTACATGGTTTTTACTGGTTTATCATATTAAAGCCATATGTGGATTATAGTATAAAAAATCCGTGGTTTCAATATTTTCATGCGTTGAATTCAAAGATATCCCGCGCGTATTTTAAATTCCTTCCTGAAAACAGAAAAAATTGAAAAAAAGGACTTGCATTTTCCCGGAGAGTATTATATAATACCACTTGTCGCAAGCGAAAAGCGAATAAAGGGCTATCGCCAAATGGTAAGGCAACGGACTCTGACTCCGTCATTTCAAGGTTCGAATCCTTGTAGCCCTGCTTCAGAGCATCTCAGATGAGATGCTCTTTTTTGTTTCACAGGAAACCCGCCGGAGGGATCCGGGAAGTCGAAGAGAGCCTGTACGTTTTCTCTTTCTGCGAGTGAGAATTTCTTGTAAAGGATCCGGATATTGAGTATAATTAATGATACATATTAACGGGAGGAACTGTTGCATGATCATCAAACAGTATATTAAGGACTTTGAAAATCTTGGCTTCGGCATGTTTGTGCACTTTGGGCTCTACAGTGTGCTGGGAAAGGGAGAATGGGCGAAGAAACTGCTCGCCATCAGTGATGAAGAATATTATAAACTGGCGGAAGACTTTCATCCGGAACCGGACTGGGCGGACCGTCTTGTAACGACGGCGAAACGGGCGGGATGTAAATATATTACTTTAACCACCAGACATCACGACGGATATTCCCTCTACGATACCTGCGGGCTGAACGAGCTGGACGCGCCCCATACCTGCGGCCGCGATCTGGTGAGGGAATTTGTGGACGCCTGCCGGCGTCAGGATATCATTCCGTTCTTTTATCATACACTGCTGGACTGGCATGAGGAATCCTACCGTACAGATTTCAAAGAATATCTGAAATATCTCCGGAAGAGTGTGGAACTTCTCTGCACCAATTACGGGAAGATCGGCGGGCTCTGGTTCGACGGCATGTGGGACAGGCTGGAAGACGACTGGGAGGAAGACGCTCTTTACGGATGTATCCGGAAGCATCAGCCGGACGCCATGATCATCAATAATACAGGACTCAGCGCGCTGGGAGCGCTGGGCCATATCGAACTGGACAGCGTGACCTTTGAGAGAGGCAATCCGCAGCCGCTGAACATGGACGGCGCTCCCAAGTATGTTGCCAGCGAGATGTGCCAGGTGTTTGCCGATCACTGGGGATATGCGAAAGAGGATCTGAATTACAAATCCCCTGCGGACATGATCCGCGATCTGGTCCTGTGCCGCCGTTACGGATCCAATCTCCTGATGAATGTGGGACCGAAGGGAGACGGTACGCTCAGGGAAATGGACGCGGCTGTCTATCATCTTATGGGAGAATGGGTTTCCCTGAACGGAGAGGCAGTCTACGAGCCCCATCCCTGCGGTATTGAGGTAGAGAACAAAAAGGAAGACTTTGTTCTGAAAAAAGACGGTACCTATTATCTCTTCTGCGATCATCTGCCCATGGAGATCGATCCCAACGTGGGAAGAGAAGAGGAAGCGGATTATCGGGACGTTTTCCGGCTGGATCAGAAGATCAGGAAGATCACATGGCTGGACAATGGAGAAAATGTGGAATTTGAACAGAAGGACGGCAGAGTGACAGTGAAAACCGTGCCTTATACATACGGCCGCCAGCTTGTGGTTCGGGTGGCGAAAATAGAGACAGAATAAAAGAGATAAGGAAGTGCAGACATCATGGCTTACAGTTTCAGCAGCAGAGTACGGTACAGTGAGATCGGCGAAAACGGATTTCTTACGCTGCCGGGAATCCTGAATTATTTTCAGGACTGCACCACCTTCCAGTCGGAGGATATCGGGCTGGGAATGGACAGCCTGAAAGAGAGAAAGAGGATCTGGGTCCTTTCCGCCTGGCAGGTGATCGTAAAGAGATATCCGGCGCTGGGAGAGAGGATCGTAACATCCACCTGGCCCTATGGATTCCGGGGATTTATGGGGATGCGTAATTTTACTATGGATACGGAAGACGGGGAGAGGCTGGCCTGCGCCAATACGTTCTGGACGTTTATTAACGGAGAGACGGGACTTCCGGAGAAGCTGAAAGAGAGCGACATCAGCGGCTATCAGATGGAGGAGAAGCTGGATATGGATTACGCGCCCAGGAAGATCGTTCTCCCGGAGAGCTTTTCGGCGGAGGAAGCGTTTTCTGTGCAGAAGCACCATCTGGATACCAATCATCATGTGAACAACAGCCGGTATATCCAGATGGCAATGGATTATGTTCCGGCAGAGTTCTGTATCGGTCAGATGCGTGCGGAATATAAGCAGCAGGCGAGGCTTCATGATGTGATCCATCCGGAAAAAGCCGTGGAGGACGGGAAGATCACAGTCCTTCTTAATGACGCGGACGGCGGCACATACGCGGCGGTGGAGTTTTTAGAGGCGTAAACAGAACAGGAGGTATCTTGATTATGGGCAAATCGTATCAGAAACAATGGGTGGGAGTATTCGGCGACCCGGTGGACGACAATCCTACGGTGGTAATGGAACAGGCGGCTTTTGACCATGCGGGCCTTCCCATAGAATATCTTACCATCCAGGTAAAAAAAGGGGACCTGAAAGCGGCCATGGAAGGCATGAGAGCAATGAACTTTACCGGGATCAATATCACCATGCCCCATAAGGGAGAAGTGCTCCGGTACCTTGACGAGATCTCCGACAGCGCCAGAACCATGGGAGCTGTAAACACCGTTTACTGGAAGGATGGAAAGCTGGCGGGCGAGAACACCGATGGAAAAGGATTCCTGAAGAGCCTCAAAGACGGCGGCGTTCCCATGAAAGGCAGGAAAGCGTTTATTCTGGGAGCAGGGGGAGCCGCGAGAGCGATCTCGGTGGAACTTGCGGGAGCGGGAATTTCTTTTATTTCCGTGGCGAACAGAAACGAAGAACACGGAGAAGCGCTGGTGAAGATCATTAATGAAAATACGGCGGCGAAAGCGGAATTCATTCCCTGGAAAGGAACCATCTCCATTCCTGAGGACACGGATATCGTTGTAAACGCCACTCCCATAGGCTTTACAGACGAGAATAAACCGGATATCGACTATGACAGCCTGAGAGAAGGCATGGCAGTGTGCGACGTCATTCCCAACAAAGCGTGGACGCCTTTTCTCCGTGAAGGAGAGAAACGGGGGCTTCGTACATTCAACGGACTTCAGATGCTGGTGAACCAGGGAGCGGTCGCATACGAGCTGTGGACGGGAAAAGAAGCGCCCGTACAGGTGATGAAAGAGGCGATGGAGAAAGAATACGGCGTGAAACTGCCGTGACAGATACAACTTGGTTTTTGCGGCATACAAGTATATAATAAGATACAGGAATATCCGAAAATCATCTGTAAAGGAGAAGGAACAATGCTGGAAAAATTAAAAGAAGAAGTTTATAAAGCCAATATGGATCTGCCGAAGTACGGGCTTGTAACATTTACCTGGGGAAATGTAAGCGGCATTGACAGAGAGAAGGGACTCTTTGTGATCAAACCCAGCGGAGTGGAGTATGACAGTCTGAAACCGGAAGATATGGTGGTTGTCGATCTTCAGGGAAACAAAGTTGAGGGCGAATACAATCCGTCTTCTGATACGGCTACACATGTGGTTCTCTACAACGCGTTCCCCAACATCGGCGGAATCGTACATACCCATTCTCCCTGGGCTACAAGCTGGGCACAGGCCGGAAGAGGGATTCCCTGCTATGGAACCACCCATGCGGATTATATCTACGGAGAGGTTCCCTGTGTGCGCAATCTGACAAAAGAAGAGATCGACGAGGCTTATGAGAAGAATACAGGCGTGCTGATCGCTGATTATTTCAAAGATAAGGATTATGAAGCCGTTCCCGCAGTGCTCTGCAAGAATCATGGTCCTTTTACCTGGGGCAAGGACGCGCATGAAGCGGTTCATAACGCGGTTGTGCTTGAAGAAGTGGCAAAGATGGCATGCCGCTGCGAGCTGATCAACCCGCAGGTGAAACCAGCTCCGCAGGAACTCCAGGATAAGCATTACTACAGAAAGCATGGCGCGAACGCTTATTACGGACAGATTAAAAAATGATCGTTCAGTTTCTTTGAAATCTGAAGAGTGCATAAAAGGGGATGCCGGTATGGCGTCCCCTTTTATGATGGGAAATCTTCAGGTCTGCTGACCTTTAGCATATTTTTGGAATCCCTGTGTGTTAATGTCAAGAAAATTACCGAACATTAACACGTACAGGAGACGCGGGCTATATGAAGATTTACGACTATCAGGGAAAGAAAAATGTGAGCGGAGAGATGATCAGGCAGCTGCGGATCAAAAAGAGAATGTCCCAGAGCGATCTGGCCGCCAGGCTTCAGGTGGAGGGCGTGATGCTGGAAAGAGACAGCATCAGCCGGATCGAGAGCGGGGCGAGATTCGTGGCGGATTATGAGCTGTTTATATTCGCCAAAGTATTCGGGGTGGAGATGGCGGAGCTTCTGGAACTCCAGAGGAAGCCGTGAAGAAATATACGCAAGGCCGGGCGGTTTGATTTCGCCGGGTCTTCTTTATTTCCTCCTGTTATTCGCAGGCGGTTTGTGTTACAATAAAACGGAGAATAACTTGCCGCCATACGGCGGCGGATCGGAGAATATATATGATCGAACTTGGAAAGAAGCAGGAGCTTCTGGTAGTGAAATCTGTGGAATTCGGAGTATATCTGGGCGAAAAAGCAGACGCGGACGCGAAGAACCGCGTGCTTCTTCCGGCGAAGCAGGTGCCGGAAAACACCCGGGAGGGAGACCGCCTGGAGGTATTTATCTATAAAGATTCAAAAGACCGTCTGATCGCCACTACAAGGGAACCGGCGGCGACGGTGGGAGAGACAGCCCTTCTTACCGTGCGGCAGGTGACGAAGATCGGGGCCTTTCTTGACTGGGGCCTGGAGAAGGATCTGCTCCTGCCCTACCATGAGCAGACGGTCCGTGTCCGCGAAGGACAGGAATGTCTGGTGGCCCTTTATGTGGACAAGAGCAGCCGTCTCTGCGCCACAATGAAAGTGTATCCTTATCTTCGCT
Source organism: uncultured Blautia sp. (assembly GCA_944380045.1). Lineage (GTDB taxonomy): Bacteria > Bacillota > Clostridia > Lachnospirales > Lachnospiraceae > Blautia_A. Next base: position 12,783 of record CALWGI010000021.1, on the reverse strand, counting down.
CGGATTCTCCCTATCAGAAAGGGGATCAGGTGAGGGGAAGAGTGTATCAGATCAGCGACAATTTCGGCGTGTTCGTAGCGGTGGACGACAAGTATTCGGCGCTGATCCCCGCGAGAGAAACGGCAGGGAAATACCGGCCCGGCGAGATTCTGGATCTTCGTGTGACCGAAGTGAAGGAGGACGGGAAGCTGAACGTTACCAACCGCCAGAAAGCTTATCTGCAGATAGACGAGGACGCGGAAAACGTGCTCCAGGTCATTGAAGAATTTGCCGGAGTGCTGCCCTTTGACGACAAGGCCGCCCCGGAAGTGATCCGCAGAGAGTTCGGACTCAGCAAGAACGCCTTTAAGCGGGCGGTGGGACATCTTCTGAAAGAGGGAAAGATCGAGATCCGCGAGCGGAAGATCTATCTGAAAGAAGAATAATATACAGGCATTTTCCGGCAGGCGCGGGAGAATGCCACAGACAGAAAGAGTGGATTTATGAATTTTACACACCTTCATGTTCATACAGAATACAGTCTGCTGGACGGATCCAACAAAATATCGGAGTATGTGGCCAGAGTGAAGGAACTGGGTATGGACAGCGCGGCGATCACAGACCACGGAGTAATGTACGGGGTGATCGACTTTTACCGCGCCGCAAAGGCGGCCGGGATCAATCCTGTCCTGGGCTGCGAGGTTTATGTTGCTCCCGGTTCCCGGTTTGACAGAGAGGCGGGAAGCGGGGAGGACCGCTATTACCATCTCGTCCTTCTGGCGGAGAATGATCAGGGATACAGCAACCTGATGAAGATCGTGTCCAAAGGATTTGTGGAAGGATTTTACTATAAACCGAGAGTGGACCTTGAGCTTCTGGAGGAATATCATGAGGGGATCATCGCTTTAAGCGCCTGCCTGGCAGGCGAAGTGGCCCGTTTTCTCACCAGAGGAATGTATGAGGAGGCCAAAAAAGCCGCGCTGCGTTATCAGGATATTTTCGGGAAGGGAAACTTTTTCCTGGAGATGCAGGATCACGGAATCCCCGAGCAGCAGACTGTCAACCAGCAGCTGATGAGGATGCATTATGAGACGGGGATAGAGCTGGTGGCGACCAACGACGTGCACTATACTTTCGCGGACGACGCGGATCCCCACGACGTGCTTCTCTGCCTGCAGACAGGGAAGAAGCTGACGGACGAGGACCGTATGCGCTATGAGGGCGGACAGTACTATGTGAAGTCCCCCGAAGAAATGGCGCAGCTTTTCCCATACGCCCTTGAAGCTCTGGAAAATACCCATAAGATCGCGCAGAGATGTCATGTGGAGATCGAGTTCGGAGTGACGAAACTTCCGAAATATGACGTTCCGGAAGGATACACGGCGTGGGATTATCTCAACGAACTCTGCCGGAAAGGGCTTGAGGAGCGGTATCAGCCGGTGACGGAGGAACTCAGGGAGCGGCTGGATTACGAACTTTCCACCATCAGAAATATGGGATATGTGGATTATTTCCTTATTGTATGGGACTTTATCAAATACGCCAGAGACAATGATATCATGGTGGGCCCGGGAAGAGGATCCGCCGCGGGAAGCCTGGTGGCCTATACCTTAGGCATCACGCAGCTGGACCCCATGAAATATGATCTTCTGTTTGAGCGTTTCCTGAACCCGGAACGTGTTTCCATGCCGGATATCGACGTGGATTTCTGTTTTGAACGGAGACAGGAGGTTATCGACTATGTGGTGCGCAAATACGGCAAGGACCGTGTCGCCCAGATCGTTACTTTCGGTACCCTGGCGGCCAGAGGAGTGATCCGTGACGTGGGCCGTGTGCTGGATATGCCCTACGCCCAGGTAGACGTGATCGCCAAGATGATCCCCCAGGAACTGAATATCACCATCGACAGGGCGCTGGAGATGAATCCGGAGCTTAAGAAGGCCTATGAAGAGCAGGAGGATATCCGCAGGCTGATCGATACGGCAAGGCGTCTGGAAGGGCTTCCCCGCCATACGTCCATGCACGCCGCCGGCGTGGTGATCAGCCAGAAAGCCGTGGACGAATATGTTCCCCTGTCCCGCGCCCAGGACGGTTCCATCACCACACAGTTTACCATGACCACCCTGGAGGAGCTGGGGCTTCTGAAGATGGATTTCCTGGGTCTGAGAACGCTGACGGTGATCCAGAACGCGGTGCATCTGGTGGAGCAGAACAGAGGGATCCGTCTGGATATCCGTAAAATAGATTTTAACGACAAAAAAGTTCTGGACTCTCTGGGAACCGGCCGCACCGACGGCGTGTTCCAGCTTGAGAGCGCGGGAATGAAAAGCTTTATGAAAGAGCTGAAACCTCAGAGCCTGGAGGACGTGATCGCGGGAATCTCCCTTTACCGTCCCGGCCCCATGGATTTCATTCCCCAGTATATCCGGGGCAAGAACCGGCCGGATACCATCCGGTACGACTGCCCTCAGCTGGAGCCGATCCTGAAGCCCACTTACGGGTGTATCGTGTATCAGGAACAGGTTATGCAGATCGTGCGTAATCTGGCGGGATATACACTGGGGCGAAGCGACCTGGTGCGCCGCGCCATGTCCAAGAAGAAAGCCTCTGTGATGGAGAAAGAGCGTCAGAACTTCGTTTACGGCAACGAGGAGGAAGGGGTTCCCGGATGTATCGCCAATGGAATTCCCGAGAAAGTGGCGAATAAGATTTATGATGAGATGATCGATTTCGCCAAGTACGCTTTCAATAAATCCCATGCGGCGGCTTACGCGGTGGTTTCCTATCAGACCGCTTTTCTGAAATACTATTATCCGGTGGAATTCATGGCCGCGCTGATGACGTCCGTAATCGAAATGCCCAGTAAGGTGGCGGAATATATCCTTGTATGCCGCCAGATGGGAATTCCGATCCTCCCTCCGGATGTGAACCGGGGGAATTATGGATTTTCCGTTGACGGAAACGGTATCCGCTACGGACTTTCCGCTATCAAAAGCGTGGGAAGGCCGGTGATCGAAGCTCTGGTAAAAGAAAGAGAGGACAGAGGTCCCTTCCTTTCCCTGAAAGATTTTGTGGAGAGGCTTGCGGGAACGGTCAATAAAAGAGCCATAGAGAACTTTATCAAATCGGGAGCGCTGGACTGTCTGGAGGGGAACCGCAGGCAGAAGATGACAGTTTACGGTCAGATCGTGGACAGCGCCGCCCAGGAGAAGAAGAACACAGTGGCCGGACAGCTCAGCCTTTTTGATCTGGCGGGAGATGATGTGAAGAAGGATTTCGAGATCCGGATGCCGGATGTGGACGAGTATGACAAGGACACGCTGCTGGCTTTCGAGAAAGAAGTTCTGGGAATCTATCTCAGCGGACATCCCCTGGAACAGTGCAGAGATATCATGGAAAAGATGATAACCGCGAAGACCACGGATTTCCAGCCGGAGGAGGACAGCGGGATCCCCAAGGTCCGCGACGGGCAGAAAGTGATCATAGGCGGTATGATCGCGGATAAAACCATCAAATATACAAAGAATAACAAGGTGATGGCTTTCCTTACCATAGAAGATCTGGTGGGAACGGTGGAGGTCGTTGTTTTCCCCAGAGACTATGAAAAGTGGAACACGCTTCTGGAGGACGAGGCGAGGATCTTTATCCAGGGACGCGTCAGTGCGGAGGACGAGAAGGCCAGCAAACTGATCCTGGAAAAAGTGAGAGCTTTTGACGATATGCCGAGAGAACTGTGGATCCAGTTCAGAGACCGGGAGGACTACGGCGGCAGCGAGCAGGAGCTGATGGAATATTTAAGAGGGAATCCCGGACATGACAGCGTTGTGATCTACCTGAAGGATGTGAACGCCATGAAGAGACTTCCCGCAGCTTTCCATGTTAAGATCAGCGATTCCTGGATGGAAGGACTGAGGAAAAAATATGGGGAGTCCAATGTTAAAGTTGTGCAAAGAGTATTGAAAAACTTCTGAAAATGCTTTAAACTATAACCGAATATGTGTGGAACAGATTAGTGTCGGTCTTCTGTTTCCTGACAGAGGATCAGAATATGGAGGAATGGAATCATGGCAGAAAAGAAGATAAAAACCATCGGCGTGCTGACCAGCGGCGGGGATGCCCCGGGAATGAATGCCGCGATCCGTGCGGTTGTCCGGAGAGGTCTCAGCAGCGGCCTGAATGTAAAAGGTATTTATAAAGGATATAACGGACTGTTAAATGAAGAGATCATAGATATGACTGCCAAAGACGTATCTGATACCATCCAGAGAGGCGGTACGATCCTGTATACCGCAAGGTGCGCGGAGTTCCGCACGCCGGAAGGACAGGAGAGAGGAGCCGAAGTCTGCAGGAAACACGGGATCGAGGGCCTGGTTGTCATCGGTGGAGACGGTTCTTTCGCAGGCGCGCAGAAGCTGGCCAATCTGGGTATCAATACCATCGGAGTTCCCGGTACCATCGACCTTGACATTGCCTGTACAGAGTACACCATCGGATTTGACACGGCTGTGAATACGGCTATGGAGGCGATCGACAAGGTGCGTGATACTTCCACTTCCCATGAGCGCTGCAGTATCATTGAGGTAATGGGCCGCAACGCCGGTTATCTGGCTATGTGGTGCGGTATCGCCAACGGCGCCGAGGACGTGCTGATCCCGGAGAAATACGATTATGACGAGCAGAAGCTGATCAACAATATTATCGCAAGCCGTAAGGCGGGCAAGAAACATCATATCATTATCAACGCCGAGGGTATCGGCCATTCCGAAGCCATGGCGAAACGTATTGAGGCGGCTACGGGAATCGAGACCCGCGCAACCATACTGGGACACATGCAGCGTGGCGGAAGTCCTACCTGCAAGGACCGTGTATACGCGTCCATGATGGGAGCACTTGCCGTGGATCTTCTTGTTCAGGGCAAGACCTGCCGTGTCGTAGGATACCGTCACGGTGAATTTATGGACTTTGATATCAATGAAGCGCTTGCTATGAAGAAAGACGTATCTCCCTACATGTGGGAGGTATGCAATTCCCTTTCTCACAATTATAAAAAATAATGGCATTTCCGGCAGGAATGCAGGACAGACAAAATCTTTACAGGAGACCACCGTCAGGCGGTCTCCGTTACGTATAAAGGAGCATCCATGATCACAAGCCTTAAGAATCCGCAGATCCGGAATATTATCCAACTGAACCAGAAGGCAAAAGAGCGGAGAGTACAGAAGCTTTTTACCGCGGAAGGAAGGAAGATGTTCCTGGAGGCGCCGGCGGACTGGGTGGAGAAAGTGTATGTCTCCGAAACCATAGAGAAGGACGAGGAGCTGATGGCCCGGGTACAGAGGTTTCCCATGGAGACGGTTTCCGATACGGTCTTCCGTCAGATGTGCGACACGCAGACGCCGCAGGGGATACTGACCGTTCTGCGGTCTCCGTCCTATGATATGGAGGATCTTCTGCGGAAAAAGAACCCGCTTCTTATGGTCCTGGAGGATCTGCAGGATCCCGGCAACGCGGGAACGATCCTTAGGACAGGAGAGGGAGCGGGAGTCAGCGGGATCTTCCTCACCAGAACCTGTGTGGATATTACAAATCCCAAGGTGATCCGGGGTACAATGGGATCCATATACAGGGTGCCTTTTTTCTATGTGGAGGATGTGCCTTCCCTGAAAGAAATGCTTAAGGGAAGAGGAATCCGTTTTTTTGCCGCTCATTTACAGGGTAGAAATCAGTACTATGAGGAATCCTATCAGGGAGGAAGCGCCTTCCTCATCGGCAACGAGGGAAAGGGTCTTACGGAAGAGGCCGCGGAAGCGGCGGACTGCCTGATCCGTATTCCCATGGAAGGACAGGTGGAATCTCTGAACGCCGCCATGGCAGCGGGGATCCTGATGTACGAGGCGGCGCGTCAGCGGCGGACGGGGAAGTGACAGGAGGGATATTATGGAGTTTGCAATGGGGCCGATAGCATGGCTGGTACTGGTCGCTGTCCTTCTGGTGATCGAGGCGGTCACCGTAGGGCTGACGACGATCTGGTTCGCGGGAGGAGCGCTTGTGGCCGCGGTTGCTTCCTGGCTGGGAGCCGGGGAGATCGTGCAGTGGATACTTTTCCTGGCGGTATCGCTGGTGCTTCTGATCTTCACCAGGCCGGTGGCGGTGAAATATATGAACCGTAAGGTTTCCCACACGAACGCCGACAGCCTGATCGGGAAGAAGGCCGTTGTGATCCAGGAGATCAATAACCTTGCGCAGACGGGACAGGTGAAGATCAATGATCTGGAGTGGATGGCAAGGACAGAGAATGACGACAGCGTCATTCCGGAGAAGACCATAGTTGTGATCAGAGAAATAGAGGGTGTCAAACTGATCGTAGAGGAAGAAAAGGAGGGTTAAATCATGGGTGGACTTATTTTTGTTATCATTATCTGTATTCTGGCGCTGTGGATCCTGGCGTCCTGTATCAGGATCGTGCCGCAGGCGTACGCGGTTGTCCTGGAGAGACTCGGCGCGTACCGGACAACATGGAATACGGGAATTCATTTCAAGGTGCCTTTTATCGAGCGTGTTGCCCGTAAGGTCAATCTGAAAGAGCAGGTTGTGGATTTTCCGCCCCAGCCTGTTATTACCAAGGATAACGTAACTATGCAGATCGATACGGTGGTGTTTTTCCAGATCACGGATCCCAAGCTGTTTGCCTACGGCGTGGAGAATCCCATCATGGCTATTGAGAATCTGTCGGCTACCACTCTCCGGAATATCATCGGCGATATGGAGCTGGACGAGACTCTCACCTCCCGCGAGGTGATCAACACCAAGATGCGCGCGTCCCTTGACGTTGCCACAGATCCCTGGGGTATCAAGGTCAACCGCGTGGAACTGAAAAACATCATTCCTCCGGCGGCCATCCAGGACGCCATGGAGAAACAGATGAAGGCGGAGCGTGAGCGCCGTGAGGCGATCCTGATCGCGGAAGGCGAGAAGCGTTCCACCATCCTTGTGGCGGAAGGTAAGAAACAGTCCGCGATCCTTGACGCGGAGGCTGAGAAGCAGGCGGCGATCCTCCGTGCGGAAGCGCAGAAGGAGCGTATGATCAAAGAGGCGGAAGGCCAGGCGGAGGCTGTTCTGAAGGTGCAGAACGCCAATGCGGAAGGTATCCGCATGATCCGCGAGGCGGGAGCCGACAAGGCGGTGCTGACGCTGAAGAGCCTGGAGGCCTTTATGAAAGCTGCGGACGGCAAAGCCACGAAGATCATTATCCCGTCTGAGATCCAGGGCGTGGCCGGTCTGGCGTCCTCCCTGAAGGAGATCGTTACTGAGAACAAGACGGAACAGTAAGAGGAAAATAAGAGGAGAGATTATTATGAACTTAAAAGGACGGAATTTCCTGACACTGAAGGACTTTACACCGGAGGAGATCACTTATCTTCTGGATCTTTCCGCAAAATTAAAGGCAAAGAAAAAAAGCGGAGAATCCCATGAATACCACAAGGGCAAAAACGTTGCCCTGATCTTTGAAAAAACAAGTACAAGAACCCGCTGCGCTTTTGAAGTGGCGGCTCATGACCTGGGAATGGGAACCACTTATCTGGATCCGTCAGGTTCCCAGATCGGAAAGAAGGAGAGTATCGCGGATACCGCCAGAGTCCTGGGAAGAATGTACGACGGTATCGAGTACCGTGGTTTCGGACAGGAGATCGTGGAGGAGCTTGCGAAATACGCGGGAGTTCCCGTATGGAACGGTCTTACCAATGAATATCATCCCACACAGATGCTGGCGGATATGCTTACGATCCGGGAGCATTTCGGGAAACTTAAGGGCATCAGCCTTGTATATATGGGAGACGCCCGCTACAATATGGGGAATTCTCTGATGATCGCCTGCGCGAAGCTGGGAATGCATTTCACAGCCTGCACCACGAAGAAATACTTCCCCAACGAGGAACTGGTTGCTCTCTGCCGCGGCTGGGCTGAGGAATCCGGCGGAACCGTCACTCTCACAGAAGATGTGAAAGAGGGAACGAAGAACGCGGATGTGATCTATACAGACGTGTGGGTTTCCATGGGCGAACCGGACGAAGTGTGGGAAGAGAGGATCCATGATCTGACGCCCTACAAGGTAACGGCTGAGGTGATGAGAAACGCAGGGGAGAACGCGATTTTCCTGCACTGTCTGCCTTCCTTCCATGACCTGAAGACAAAGATCGGCAAAGAGATGGGAGAACGTTTCCACCTTACCGATATGGAAGTGACGGACGAGGTGTTTGAATCCCCGCAGTCTCTTGTATTCGACGAGGCGGAGAACCGTATGCACACCATTAAGGCAGTGATGGCTGCCACTCTGGGAATGCCGGAATAATGGAATCAGATATGTACGATCAGAATACAATTACAGAAGCAGTACATACAAAATGGGCGGGCAAAACCGTCCATTTTGTAAAAGAAACAGATTCTACCAATGAATGGGCAAAACAGCTGTCGCGGCAGGGGGCTTCCCACGGAACCCTTGCGGCGGCAGAATTTCAGTCTGCGGGAAAAGGAAGGCTGGGTCGGATATGGAAAGCGCCGGAAGGAAGTTCGGTGATGATGTCCCTTCTTCTGCGCCCCTCCTTTGAACCGCAGTACGCGTCCATGCTTACGCTGGTGATGGGGCTGAGCGCAGCCCGAGCTATCGGGGATTCCGGTATTGACGTATCCATCAAATGGCCCAATGATATTGTGGCCTCCGGGCGGAAGCTCTGCGGGATCCTTACGGAGATGGGGCTGGAGAACGGGAAGATCCGGGAAGTGGTCGTCGGCGTGGGGATCAATGTAAATACAGAGAGTTTTCCGGAGGAGCTTGCGGACAAGGCGACGTCCATGTATCTGGAAACCGGAAAATATACGGACAGAAACCGGCTGATCGCCGGTGTGCTGGAGAATTTCGAGCAATACTATGAGAAATTCGTCCGTACCTGTGATCTTGGCGGCATGCTGGAGGATTACAACAGGCTTCTCGCCAACAGAGACAGGCCAGTGCGGGTCCTTGACAGGCAGAATCCCTTCGAGGGAACGGCTCTCGGGATCAGCAGCACAGGGGGGCTTCTTGTGCGGACGGAAACCGGGGAGATCCGGGAAGTCCGGGGCGGAGAAGTGTCCGTGCGGGGTCTGTATAGTTACGTCTGAGAGGAGTAAAATATGTATCAGGACAAAGTTGTGCTCTGCGGCGCCAGCGCCTATGAGCAGAAATATTATTTTAATCAGGATTTCGATTCGCTGCCTGAGGCGGTAAAAAAAGAACTGCAGATCATGTGCGTCCTTTATACCGAGGAGATCGGCGGGATCCTCACGCTGGAGTTCGACGAGAACGGAAGCCTTCAGTTTAAGACAGAGGCGCTGGACGCGGACGCCATGTACGATGAGATCGGCAGCGTGCTGAGGATCAAGAAGCTGCAGACAGAGAAGAGAGAGCTTCTGGAATCGCTGGAAATGTACTACAGAGTATTTTTCCTGGGGGATATCCCCGAAGAAGTGGAGAAAAATGTGGATAACGGAGACTGAGGCATGAGGGGAAAGTGGAAAATCGGCAGTGTGGAGATCGAGAATCCCTTTGTGCTGGCTCCCATGGCGGGGATCACGGATCTGCCATTCCGTCTGCTCTGCAAAGAGCAGGGAGCGGGCCTTCTCTATACGGAGATGGTCAGCGCCAAGGCGATCTCCTATCATAACAGAAACACTGTTTCCCTGATGGAGACAGATCCGAAAGAGCATCCGGTGGCGCTGCAGCTTTTCGGCAGCGAGCCGGAGCTGATGGGAGAAGTGGCGAAGAGCATAGAGGACCGGCCTTTCGATATCCTTGACATTAATATGGGATGCCCGGTGCCGAAGGTGGTAAACAACGGCGAGGGTTCCGCCCTTCTGAAAGACCCGGCGCTGATCCGGGAGATCATTAAAGCGGTTTCCGGCGCGGTCAGGAAGCCTGTCACTGCGAAGATGAGGATCGGATTCGAAGGAGCCGATGTTGACCCGGTGGAGATCGCCAGAATCATGGAGGACGCCGGAGCGGCTGCCATAGCCGTCCACGGGCGTACCCGGCAGCAGTATTATTCCGGCCGGGCGGACTGGGAGACGATCCGCAGGATCAAAGAGGCGGTCTCTGTTCCGGTGATCGGCAACGGAGACGTGGATTCTCCGGAGAAGGCGGAAGCCATGTTCCGGGAGACCGGCTGCGACGCGGTGATGATCGGCCGGGCAGTGCGGGGAAATCCCTGGATCTTCCGGGAGATGAACCATTATTTTGCCACGGGAGAGCTTCTTCCCGGACCGTCTCTGGAGGAGCTGAAGGAAGAAATACTCCGTCACGCCAGGATGCAGATCGAGAAAAAAGGAGAGTACACCGGGATCCGGGAAATGCGCAAGCATGTGGCCTGGTATACGGCGGGAATGAGGCACAGCGCGGGGATCCGGAGAGAGTCGAATCTTATCTCTTCGTACGGGGAGCTGGAAAGGCTTCTGGAGCGGTTTAACGCTTGACAACAGGCGGTGTTTTCGGTATAATACATGAATTGTGAATATCAGATGTCTCATCTGTATTTTGAAAGGGAGTAAGGTATTATGGAAGAAAAGAAGAACTTACTGACTTATGCAGGACTTCAGAAATTAGAGGAAGAGCTGCATGACTTGAAAGTGGTAAAAAGAAAAGAAGTAGCGGAGAAGATCAAGGAAGCCAGAGAGCAGGGAGACCTTTCCGAGAATGCCGAGTACGACGCAGCGAAAGACGAACAGAGAGATATCGAGGCACGAATTGAAGAAATTGAGAAAATACTGAAGAACGCGGAAGTCGTGGTTGAAGATGAGGTTGATCTGGACCGGATCAGTGTTGGCTGCAAGGTGAAGGTCCACGACTACGATTTCGATGAGGATATGGAGCTGAAGATCGTAGGATCTACAGAGGCCAACAGCCTGGAAGGCAAGATCTCCAATGAATCTCCGGTAGGCAAGGCTCTTATGGGCGCTCATACAGGAGATGTGGTTGAAGTGGAGATGCCCGCCGGTATCATGAAGTATAAGGTGCTTGAGATCCAGAGAAACATCTGATCCGTAAGGCCGGATAAGAGCCGGCACCGATTAAGAGTGGAAAGCTAAGAGCAGCGCCGCCGCGCGGAGGAGAGGATTCCCCTGTGCTCCGGCGCTGTCTTCAGAAAATGAATAAAATTAAGGAGGCACGAAAGTGGCAGAGCAGAAGAAGCAGGAGCAGGACCTGAACCAGATCCTGAAGGTACGCCGGGAGAAGCTCTCCGAGCTTCAGGCAAACGGGAGAGATCCCTTCAAAATCGTAAAATATGAAGTATCACATCACAGCCAGGATATCAAAGACCATTTCGAAGAGCTGGAGGATCAGACAGTAACCGTGGCAGGACGTATGATGTCCAAGCGTGTCATGGGAAAGGCTTCTTTCTGTCATGTGCAGGATCTGAAGGGAACCATTCAGTCCTATGTGGCAAGAGACAGTCTGGGCGAAGAAGCGTATAAAGACTTCAAGAAACTGGACGTGGGCGATATCATCGGCGTAAAGGGCCAGGTATTCCGGACGAAAACAGGAGAGATCTCCATCCATGCTTCCGAGATCACTCTTCTGTCCAAGAGCCTTCAGGTGCTTCCGGAGAAATTCCACGGCCTGACCAACACGGATCTCCGCTACCGCCAGAGATATGTGGATCTGATCATGAATCCGGAAGTGAAGGATACCTTTATCAAGCGTTCCAAAATCATCAGCGCGATCCGCAGATATCTTGACGGAGAGGGCTTCATGGAAGTGGAGACTCCCATGCTGGTGTCAAATGCCGGCGGCGCCGCGGCCCGTCCTTTTGAGACACATTTCAACGCTCTGGACGAGGATCTGAAGCTTCGTATTTCTCTTGAGCTTTATCTTAAGAGACTGATCGTAGGCGGTCTGGAGAGAGTATATGAGATCGGACGAGTATTCCGGAACGAAGGCCTTGATACCCGCCACAACCCGGAATTTACCCTGATGGAGCTTTATCAGGCGTATACAGATTACAACGGCATGATGGATCTTACAGAGAACCTGTACCGCTTCGTGGCGCAGGAAGTCCTGGGAACCACGAAGATCGTATACAACGGCGTGGAGATGGATCTCGGCAAGCCTTTCCAGCGTATCACCATGGTTGACGCTGTGAAGAAATATGCCGGGGTTGACTGGAATGAAGTGGAGACGCTGGAGCAGGCGAGAGAACTTGCCAAAGCGCACAATATCGAGTTCGAGGAGCGCCACAAGAAGGGCGATATCCTGAACCTCTTCTTTGAGACTTATGTGGAGGAGCATCTGATCCAGCCGACATTCCTGATGGATCATCCGATTGAGATTTCTCCTCTTACCAAGAAGAAACCGGAAAATCCGGAATATGTGGAGCGTTTCGAGTTCTTTATGAACGGCTGGGAAATGGCGAACGCCTACTCCGAGCTGAACGATCCCATTGACCAGAGAGAGCGTTTCAAAGCACAGGAGGAACAGCTGGCTCAGGGCGACGAGGAAGCCAACACCACAGACGAAGACTTCCTGAACGCTCTGGAAGTAGGCATGCCGCCCACAGGAGGAATCGGATTCGGTATCGACCGTATGGTGATGCTGCTCACAGATTCCGCAGCCATACGTGATGTGCTGGCCTTCCCGACAATGAAGAGCATCGGCGGAGCCGAAGGCAAGAAATCGGACAAGAAAGAAGAATCCGAGCCGGCTGTGAAGATCGATCTTTCCAAGGTGAAAGTCGAGCCGCTGTTCGAGGATGCCGTTGATTTTGACACCTTCAGCAA
>CALWGI010000020.1 GCA_944380045.1 uncultured Blautia sp. | reverse complement strand
CCCGTACATCCCAGTACAGACTTTTCCATTCTATGCTGTGAAGATCCAGAGATACTGTTATGGAAAGTAAGTTGTCTTTTTCCCTGGTCCGTACGGTGGTAAAATCATACGACGCGGCGTCTTCCGCCAGCTTGTTGCGGAATCGGAAGACTACCTTATTATAGGAATAAAAACCTGTCTCCAGATCAAAGCGAAGTGTCAGGATGCCTTTGCGCATACTGAGCGAACGCAGGAGACAGGTGAGATCGTCTTCTGCAAGGGAATTGCGGCTGCACAGAACAGCGCTGAGAAATCCGATTCCGGCTGTATATAAGGCGGCTACATATTCGGTGGGCTCGGGGTCGCTATCCTCCTGAAACCAGATTCCGTCGGCAAAAATCGTGTGGTTGGATTTTGTGGTGGTGTTGGGGATTTCCGCGGTAAGTGAATAAAGCGTTGTCCGGTCGCCGGATGTCTCCTCCAGGAAAAAACAGAAATTTTTCTTTCTTTTATATTCTGTCTGCATGATCAGCAAAGAAAGATTTATGGAAATCTGATCCGGAGACGGCGAGGACGTATCAAAACAGACGAGATTCTCGGAGTCGCTTTCCTGGGCAATAATACGAACGGACGCCCGGGGTTCTGGAGTGTGGGATTTTAAAGCGAGCGTAAGTATACGTTCCGGAGAAATGGAGATCCCGGTCTGCAGAGTGTCTTTTACCTGCTGCATCAGAGAATAATTTGCGGCGGACATGCTGGTCTGGTTCATGAATGTTTTCCTCCAATGAGAATGATATATACGTTAATCTGACAATGTCGAATAATTATTACGCAATTATAACAGTATTTTAACAAAAATGATACATCCTGTGCAAGATAAAAAGAAAATATTTTTTGAAAGAAAAACTTGACAAGCAGACCGCCGCATGCTATTTTAATACAGAACGCTGCCGAAGACAGCAGGTGCCGTATGGCATAAGGATCACAACGCCTGCCGAGGACTTAGTATTCTGATAGATTTCAGGAATCCCTTGTTGTCCTATGCAGCAGGGGCTTTTTTAATGTTCATAACGGCGGTATATCAAAATCTATAAGGAGGTGTACCATTTATGGCAAAAGTTGAACTGAAGAAACCAATCGTAGATGAGATCGCGAACAGCATCAAAGACGCACAGGCTGTAGTACTGGTAAACTACAGTGGTCTTACGGTGGAACAGGATACCATCATGCGTAAGGAATTAAGAGAAGCCGGCGTAAACTACAAGGTTTACAAGAACACTATGATGAACCGTGCTTTTGAAGGAACTGCATGCGAAGAACTTCGCCAGCATCTGGAAGGAACCAACGCTCTGGCGATTTCCGAGACAGACGCTACAGCTCCGGCAAGAATCCTTGCGAAATTTGCGAAACAGTATCCGGCGCTGGAACTGGTAGCCGGTATTGTAGAAGGCAACTACAATGATCAGGCTGGCATCATTGCTCTTTCTCAGGTTCCGTCCAGAGAAGAACTTCTTGGCAAACTGCTTGGAAGCATCCAGTCTCCGATCGCCAACTTCGCCCGTGTGCTTAATCAGATCGCTGAGGCACAGGGAGGAAACGCAGAAGCAGCAGCTGAGTAATAAATATTACGAAGCAAAAATTTGCGCTGCGTAAGGGGGACCCGCGGTTCCCGTTTGGATCTAAACCTTATAAAAATAAAAATAATGGAGGGAATTTAAAATGGCAAAATTAACAACAGAAGAATTTATTGCAGCAATCAAAGAGTTATCTGTATTAGAGTTAAATGAACTGGTAAAAGCTTGTGAGGAAGAGTTCGGCGTATCCGCAGCAGCAGGCGTTGTAGTTGCAGCAGCAGGCGGCGCAGCTGAGGCAGCTGAGGAGAAGGACGAGTTCGACGTAGAGCTGACAGAGGTTGGCGCTAACAAGGTTAAGGTTATCAAAGTTGTTCGTGAAGTAACCGGACTTGGCCTGAAAGAAGCAAAAGAAGTTGTTGACGGTGCTCCGAAGGTTGTTAAAGAGGGCGCTTCCAAGGCAGAGGCTGAGGAGATCAAGACTAAACTTGAGGCAGAGGGAGCTAAGGTTACTCTTAAATAATCTTGTTTCCACAGAAGAAAATGCGCAGGAATGCAGTTTGTGTTCCTGCGTTTTCTTTTCCCCGAAAAAACAAAAAATCTGGTTGACAGCTTGACAGCAGTGTGTTATAGTGAAAAATGCTATATTATGGCAAGATATGCCTGTTTGCCCGAAAAGGCGGGCGGGATCATGTTATAATAAATAAAAAAACAGGGGTGAAACGTCAATGGAAAAAAACAGAATTCGTTCTGTAAAAACCGGAAAAAGCATGCGTATGAGCTACCAGAGACAGAAGGAAGTCCTGGAAATGCCGAATCTGATTGAAGTCCAGAAAGACTCCTATCAGTGGTTCCTTGATGAAGGGTTGAAGGAAGTGTTTGATGACATCTCTCCGATCGCGGACTACGGCGGAAAGCTCAGCCTGGAGTTTATCGACTTTACATTTGACGAGAAGGACGCGAAATACACTATCGAGCAGTGTAAAGAGCGCGACGTGACTTATGCGGCGCCTTTGAAAGTCAAAGTAAGGCTGATCAATAAGGAAACAGAAGAGATCAATGAACACGAGATTTTCATGGGAGATCTTCCGTTGATGACAGCGACGGGTACGTTTGTGATCAACGGCGCAGAGCGAGTTATTGTAAGCCAGCTGGTACGTTCCCCCGGAATCTATTATGCCATCGCCCATGACAAAGTGGGAAAGAGACTCTTTTCCTGTACTGTGATCCCCAACAGAGGCGCATGGCTGGAATATGAGACAGATTCCAATGACGTGTTCTATGTTCGCGTGGACAGGACCAGGAAGGTTCCCATTACCGTACTGATCCGTGCCCTCGGTATCGGCACCAACGCGGAGATCATTGATCTGTTCGGCGAGGAGCCCAAGATCCTTGCCAGCTTTACGAAGGATACTTCCACCAATTATCAGGAAGGCCTTCTTGAATTATATAAGAAGATCCGTCCCGGCGAGCCTCTGGCTGTAGAGAGCGCCGAGAGCCTGATCATGTCCATGTTCTTCGACCCCAGAAGATATGATCTGGCCAAGGTGGGACGTTATAAATTCAACAAAAAACTTCATTTTAATAAGAGGATTGTCGGCCATAAGCTTGCGGAGACTGTTGTGGATCCCACTACAGGCGAGGTTCTCGCGGAAGAGGGAACTAATGTGACCAGAGAACTGGCCGATACGATCCAGAACGCCGCTGTTCCCTATGTGTGGATCCAGGGCGAGGAGCGTAAGATCAAGGTTCTTTCCAGCCTTATGGTGGATATCACAAGCCATGTGGAACTGGACTGCGATCCGAAGTCTCTCGGCGTTACAGAGTTAGTATATTACCCTGTACTGCAGAAAATTCTGGAAGAAAATGACAATCTCGAAGACATCAAGGCAGCCATCAGAAGAGATATCCATGACCTGATCCCGAAACACATCACCAGAGAGGATATCCTGGCTTCCATTAACTATAATATGCATCTGGAATACGGCCTGGGCAATGACGACGATATCGATCATCTTGGCAACCGCCGTATCCGTTCTGTAGGCGAGCTGCTTCAGAACCAGTACCGCATCGGTCTTTCCAGACTGGAGAGAGTGGTGCGCGAGCGTATGACCACACAGGACACGGAGAATATTTCTCCCCAGTCCCTGATCAATATCAAGCCTGTGACAGCGGCGGTGAAGGAATTCTTCGGTTCCTCCCAGCTTTCACAGTTCATGGATCAGAACAACCCGCTGGGCGAGCTGACCCACAAGAGACGTCTGTCCGCTCTGGGACCCGGAGGTCTGTCCAGAGACCGCGCCGGATTCGAGGTCCGCGACGTTCATTATTCTCACTATGGACGTATGTGTCCCATCGAGACCCCTGAAGGTCCCAACATCGGTCTGATCAACTCTCTTGCGTCCTATGCAAGGATCAACCAGTACGGTTTCGTTGAGGCTCCGTACCGCAAGATCGATAAGACCGATCCTGAGAACCCGGTAGTAACCGATGAAGTTGTCTACATGACGGCGGATGAGGAAGACAACTACCATGTGGCTCAGGCGAATGAGCCTCTGGACGCAGAGGGACATTTTATCCACAAGAATGTATCCGGTCGTTTCCGCGAGGAGACACAGGAATATGAGAGACATATGTTTGACTACATGGACGTATCCCCGAAGATGGTGTTCTCTGTAGCGACCGCTCTTATTCCTTTCCTTCAGAACGACGACGCCAACCGTGCGCTGATGGGATCCAACATGCAGCGTCAGGCCGTGCCGCTTCTGACTACGGAGGCGCCTGTGGTTGGTACGGGTATGGAGACGAAGACAGCCGTTGACTCCGGCGTATGTGTTGTTGCGAAGAAGTCCGGTACAGTGCTCCGTTCCACATCCACGGACATTACGATCAAGAACGACGACGGAACGAAGGATGAATATCATCTGACCAAGTTCCTCAGAAGCAACCAGAGCAACTGTTATAACCAGAGACCGATCGTGTTCCAGGGAGAGCATGTGGAGGCCGGCGATGTGATCGCCGACGGTCCTTCCACTTCCAAAGGCGAACTGGCGCTGGGCAAGAACCCGCTGATCGGATTCATGACCTGGGAAGGATATAACTACGAGGACGCTGTCCTTTTAAGTGAGAGACTTGTACAGGACGACGTATATACTTCCATCCATATGGAGGAGTACGAGGCAGAGGCCAGAGATACCAAGCTGGGACCGGAAGAGATCACCAGAGACGTTCCGGGCGTAGGCGACGACGCTCTGAAAGATCTGGATGAGCGCGGTATCATCCGTATCGGTGCGGAAGTGCGCGCAGGCGATATCCTTGTAGGTAAGGTAACGCCCAAGGGAGAGACCGAGCTTACAGCTGAGGAGCGTCTGCTCCGCGCGATCTTCGGCGAGAAGGCCAGAGAGGTAAGAGATACTTCCCTTAAAGTTCCTCACGGAGAATATGGTATTATCGTTGACGCCAAAGTGTTTACAAGAGAGAACGGCGACGAGCTGGCTCCCGGCGTAAACCAGGCGGTACGTATTTATATTGCGCAGAAACGTAAGATTTCTGTAGGCGACAAGATGGCAGGCCGTCATGGAAACAAGGGTGTCGTTTCCCGTGTGCTTCCTGTTGAAGATATGCCGTTCCTGCCTAACGGCCGTCCCCTGGATATCGTTCTGAATCCGCTGGGCGTGCCCTCCCGTATGAACATCGGACAGGTGCTTGAGATCCATCTCAGTCTTGCCGCGAAGGCGCTGGGATTCAATGTGTCCACTCCGGTATTCGACGGCGCCAACGAGAAGGATATCCAGGATACCCTCGAGCTGGCGAACGACTATGTAAACACGGAAGATTTTGAGGAGTTCCGCGCGAAATACCAGGATATCCTGGCGCCGGACGTTATGCAGTATCTTGATGAGAACAAGGCTCACAGAGCGCTGTGGAAGGGCGTTCCCATTTCCCGCGACGGTAAAGTGCGTCTCCGCGACGGCCGGACCGGAGAATATTTTGACAGCCCGGTAACGATCGGACACATGCACTATCTGAAGCTGCATCATCTGGTAGACGACAAGATCCACGCGCGTTCCACAGGCCCCTACTCTCTGGTAACACAGCAGCCTCTGGGCGGTAAAGCTCAGTTCGGAGGTCAGCGTTTCGGAGAGATGGAGGTATGGGCTCTGGAGGCGTACGGCGCTTCCTACACTCTGCAGGAGATCCTTACAGTGAAATCCGACGACGTGGTAGGACGTGTGAAGACCTACGAAGCCATCATCAAGGGCGACAATATTCCTGAACCGGGAATTCCGGAGTCCTTCAAGGTGCTTCTGAAAGAGCTTCAGTCCCTCGGCCTTGACGTGAGAGTCCTCAGAGACGACAACACAGAAGTGGAGATCATGGAAACAGTCGATTACGGCGATACAGACCTTCGTTCCGTGATCGAAGGCGACAGACACAGCAGGGAAGAGGAATCTTTCGCGAAGCATGGATATACACAGCAGGAGTTCGAAGGTGAAGAACTCGTCGATATAGAAGAGGAAGACGACGAGGACGTGGATGATGATTATCTGGAGTTCGATGAGACTCTGGGTGATGAAGAATAGAAAGGGGAAAGAATACATGGCAGAAACAACCAATACCAATGAATCATATCAGCCAATGACTTTCGATGCCATCAAGATCGGACTGGCGTCCCCTGAGAAGATCAGAGAGTGGTCCAGAGGCGAGGTTACCAAGCCGGAGACCATTAACTACCGTACTCTGAAACCGGAGAAGGACGGACTTTTCTGTGAGAGAATCTTCGGACCCAGCAAAGACTGGGAATGCCACTGCGGTAAATATAAGAAGATCCGCTATAAAGGCGTTGTCTGCGACAGATGCGGTGTGGAAGTCACGAAATCATCTGTAAGAAGGGAACGTATGGGTCATATCGAGCTTGCGGCTCCTGTTTCCCATATCTGGTATTTCAAGGGTATCCCCTCCAGAATGGGACTGATCCTTGACCTGTCTCCCCGAACATTGGAAAAGGTTTTATATTTTGCAAACTATATCGTACTGGATCCGGCTGATTCCGGACTTCAGTACAAACAGATCCTGACGGAAAAAGAATACCAGGACGCCCGCGAAGCCTACGGAAACGGCTTCCGGGTAGGCATGGGAGCGGAATCCATCATGGAGCTTCTGAAAGCCATCGACCTGGATAAGGACGCGGAGGAGCTGAAGGCGGAGCTGGCGGATGCCAGCGGCCAGAAGCGCGCCCGTATTATCAAACGTCTGGAAGTTGTGGAATCCTTCCGTGAATCCGGAAATCGTCCGGAATGGATGATCATGACGGCGATCCCGGTGATTCCCCCGGACCTTCGTCCTATGGTGCAGCTGGACGGCGGACGTTTCGCCACTTCCGACCTGAACGACCTGTACAGAAGGATCATCAACAGAAACAACCGTCTGAAGAGACTTCTGGAGCTTGGAGCGCCGGATATCATCGTGCGCAACGAGAAACGTATGCTTCAGGAGGCTGTGGACGCCCTGATCGACAACGGCCGCCGCGGCCGTCCGGTAACAGGCCCCGGAAACAGAGCCCTGAAATCCCTTTCCGATATGCTGAAAGGTAAATCCGGACGTTTCCGTCAGAACCTTCTGGGCAAACGTGTGGATTACTCCGGACGTTCTGTTATCGTGGTTGGTCCGGAACTTAAGATTTATCAGTGCGGTCTGCCGAAAGAGATGGCGATCGAGCTGTTCAAGCCCTTTGTTATGAAGGAACTGGTTGCCAACGGAACCTCCCATAACATCAAGAACGCGAAGAAAATGGTTGAGAAGCTGCAGCCGGAAGTATGGGATGTCCTTGAGGACGTTATCAAAGAACATCCGGTTATGCTGAACCGTGCGCCTACACTTCACCGTCTGGGAATCCAGGCTTTCGAGCCGATCCTGGTAGAAGGTAAGGCGATCAAGCTTCATCCCCTGGTTTGTACCGCGTTCAACGCGGACTTCGACGGCGACCAGATGGCGGTTCACCTTCCCCTTTCCGTGGAAGCGCAGGCAGAGTGCCGTTTCCTGCTGCTGTCGCCCAACAACCTTCTGAAACCTTCCGACGGCGGTCCTGTGGCCGTTCCGTCTCAGGATATGGTCCTGGGTATCTATTACCTGACCCAGGAAAGACCGGGCAATCCCGGAGAAGGCAAGTTCTTCAGAAGTGTAAACGAAGCGATCCTTGCGTACGAAAACAAGGTTATCACTCTTCAGTCCAGGATTAAGGTGCGCTGCACCAGGACCATGCCGGACGGAACTGTTCTCACCGGAAACGTTGAGTCCACACTGGGCCGTTTCCTGTTCAACGAGATCCTTCCCCAGGATCTTGGATTCGTGGACAGAAGCGTTCCGGGCAACGAGCTGCTTCTTGAGGTTGACTTCCTGGTAGGTAAGAAACAGCTGAAGCAGATCCTGGAAAAAGTTATCAACACACACGGAGCTACCAAGACCGCGGAGGTTCTGGACGCGATCAAGGCTACCGGATATAAATATTCCACACGCGCGGCAATGACCGTATCCATTTCCGATATGACCGTGCCGCCGCAGAAGCCCGAGATGATCCAGAACGCCCAGAATATCGTGGATAAGATCACCAAGAACTACAAGCGTGGTCTGATCACCGAGGAAGAGCGTTACAAAGAGGTTGTGGAAACCTGGAAGAAGACTGACGACGAGCTGACAAGAGCTCTTCTGGACGGTCTTGATAAATACAATAACATCTTTATGATGGCTGACTCCGGAGCCCGTGGTTCCGATAAGCAGATCAAACAGCTTGCAGGTATGCGTGGACTTATGGCCGATACTACCGGTCATACCATCGAGCTTCCCATTAAGTCCAATTTCCGTGAAGGTCTGGACGTACTGGAATACTTCATGTCCGCTCACGGAGCGCGTAAAGGTCTGTCCGATACGGCTCTCCGTACAGCCGACTCCGGTTACCTGACAAGACGAATGGTCGACGTCTCCCAGGAGTTGATCGTCCGCGAGACAGACTGCTGCGAGAACAGAGACGAGATCGCCGGAATGTATGTAAAAGGCTTCATGGACGGCAAAGAGGAAATCGAGAGCCTTCAGGAGCGTATTACAGGAAGATTTGCCTGCGAGACCATCACCAACAAAGACGGCGAGGTTATCGTGAAGGCTAACCATATGATCACACCGAAGCGAGCGGCCCGTATTATGAAAGAGGGCGTGAACGCAGAGGGCGGTCCTATCGAGCAGGTGAAGATCCGTACCATTCTTACCTGTAAATGTAAAGTGGGCGTCTGCGCGAAGTGCTACGGCGCGAACATGGCTACAGGCGAGCCTGTACAGGTGGGCGAGTCCGTAGGTATTATCGCGGCTCAGTCCATCGGCGAGCCCGGTACACAGCTGACCATGCGTACCTTCCATACCGGCGGTGTTGCCGGCGGCGATATCACACAGGGTCTTCCCCGTGTGGAGGAGCTTTTTGAGGCGCGTAAGCCGAAAGGTCTTGCGATCATCACTGAGATCCCCGGCGTTGCTGTGATCAACGACACCAAGAAGAAACGTGAGATCATCGTTACCAATCCGGAAGACGGCAACTCCAAGACATACCTGATCCCCTATGGATCCCGTATCAAGATCACGGACGGACAGGTTCTGGAAGCCGGCGATGAGCTGACAGAAGGTAGTGTGAATCCGCATGACATCCTGAGGATCAAGGGCGTCCGCGCCGCTCAGGACTACATGCTCCGCGAAGTTCAGAGAGTATATCGTCTGCAGGGCGTTGAGATCAGCGATAAGCATATCGAGGTTCTTGTACGCCAGATGCTGAAGAAGATCCGTATTGAAGAAAACGGAGATACAGAATTCCTTCCCGGCACTCTTGTGGATGTTCTGGAATTCGAGGACGTGAACGAGCAGCTGGAAAAAGAAGGAAAGACTCCGGCAATCGGAAAACAGGTGATGCTTGGTATCACCAAAGCTTCTCTGGCTACAGATTCCTTCCTGTCCGCGGCATCCTTCCAGGAGACCACCAAGGTCCTCACCGAAGCCGCTATCAAGGGCAAAGTTGACCACCTTGTGGGCCTGAAAGAAAATGTCATCATCGGTAAGCTGATTCCTGCGGGAACCGGTCTGAAGAGATACAGAGAGATCAGTCTGGACAGCGGACTCCCGGAAACTGCGAATGTTCCGGAGGAGATCGTTGAAGACGAAGTGATCGCTGTAGAGGATGAGAATACAGAGACTCCGGCAGAAATCATGGATGAAGCTGTGGAAGCAGCGGAAGGCCAGCCGGAAGAAACAACTGTTTCTGAAGAAGAATAAACTACAGTTTAAAACTGGAACCCCCGGACCTTGAAAGTCCGGGGGTTATTTTTGTGAAAAGTTTCTTAAGATTGTGTGAAAAAAACTGGAAGAAAATCGAAAAATACAGACAAAGGGAAACTGCCGTGCTATAATGAGAACACGAAAAAAGAGACGGAGTGAAACACTGTTAACAGGCCGCAAAATACAGGATCGAACAGGAAAGGGGGGGAGTATGGTATGGAGATGCAGCTGCCGGTTTCCGTATGGCCGGAATGGGAAATTATCGAGAAGATCGGAGAAGGTTCTTTCGGCAAGGTTTATAAGGCCAGACGAACAGAGCAGGGCAAGACTTTTTACTCTGCGATAAAGATCATTACCATACCCTCCAGCCAGGGCGAGCTGGACAGCGCCCGGTCGGAGCTCCATGACGACGGTTCGGTCCGGGAATACTTCCACAGTCTTGTGGACGACTGCATCCAGGAAGTCAGCACCATGGAATATTTCCGGGGGAATTCTCACGTTGTATCCGTGGAAGATTATAAAGTGGTGGAATATCTGGACGATATCGGATGGGATATCTATATCCGGATGGAATATCTCACCAGTTTTCTTGAATTCTGCGAAGGAAGAGAGCTGACGGAAGAGGACGTGCTGCGGCTGGGGATCGATCTCTGCCGCGCCCTTGAGTACTGTCAGAAGCAGAATATCATCCACAGAGACATAAAGCCGGAGAACATTTTTGTTTCCAGATTCGGAGAATTCAAGCTGGGAGATTTCGGGATAGCCAGGGAACTGGACCGGGGAGCTTCCGGCCTCTCCAAGAAGGGGACTTTTTCCTACATGGCCCCGGAGATGTATAAGGGAGAAGAATACGACAGCCGGGCGGATATCTATTCTCTCGGGATCGTTCTTTACAAGCTGAGGAATCACAACCGCATTCCGTTTATTAATCTGGAAAAACAGCTTATCACATACAGAGACAAAGAAAACGCGCTTATGAGGCGGATGTCCGGAGAGGAACTTCCGGCTCCCGCAGATGCGGGCAGAAGCCTGGCGCAAGTGATCCTGAAAGCCTGCGCCTATGAAAAGGCTGACCGGTACCAGACGGCGGAGGAGTTCCGGGAAGCGCTGGAGGCAGTGAAGCAGAACAGGGACACCGGGCGGGAAAAAGAGAAATCACAGAAACCGCAGGATGGACCCGTCCGGGACGAAGCCTCCGGAGAAAACAGAAGGAAGAAAACAGGAGAGCAGGTTCCGGCCCGCACATCCCGCTCCGGCGATAAAAAATCCCGTCAGGTACATCCGGTGAAATCTTCCGCCCGATCAGGAAGGAACGGTGCGTCTGCAGGAAAACGGAAAAAACGGACCTTTGATCCTCTTGTGCCTGCGGTGATCGTAATGTTTGTGGCAGTGCTTGTGATCATCGGCGTTTTTATCTGGCTGGTGAGAGAGAACGCGGAGCTTCAGAGACTGAAACAGTCTGTGGCTGAGACGATGATCACGGCGGAGAACCAGCAGCTCCAGGAGAAACTGGAGACGATACAGGAACATGCTACGGAGATCACCGATAATCTTAATAATTACAACTGGATCGGTTCTGAGAAGGAGGGGAAGATCAGCTATCTTGACCAGGAAGGGCAGGTTATGAAGGTGCTGGTTTATCCGGATCTTTCACAGGACGGATATTATGAGGAATACTATTACTGGGACGGCGAGCTGTTCTTCGCGTACATATGGGCGGATCATAATTGTCTGCCGGAACTTGCGGAAGGGGAACAGATGGTGGAACTGTATTATTTCGATGATAACAGGCTGATCCGCTGGATCGACAGGAACAATGTCGTCCATGACAATGAAACAAATGACGAAACTTATAATGAACGGGAAGAGAAATACCTGACTCTGGCAAACGGGTACAGGGAAGAGCTGGGAGGCGGAACAGAGGAAAGTAATTCAGAAGAAGGGACAGACCATGAAGTATCAGATTGAGTATGCCTATGCGTGCCATACGGGAAAAGTACGCAGTAATAATGAAGATAATTTCTGGTGCTGCGGCGAGACGCTGCCCCCGGACAATACCGGGACGGAGAATATATGTACAGGAACCGTTTCCTGTGAGGCGCTTCCCCTGCTGGCTGTTTTTGACGGAATGGGAGGGGAGAGCTGCGGGGAGATGGCCTCCTGTCTGGCGGCGGAAGCCTGCGGCGATTTCTATGGAAAGAACAGAAAAAAGATCCGCACAGCTCCCGGAGAGTTTCTGGAAGAGCTGTGCGGGGAGATGAACAGACGGGTCTGTCAGTACGGTAAAGAAAACAGAATCGCCAGCATGGGATCCACCGCGGCGCTTCTTGTGTTCAGCGAAGAGGGAGCCCACGGCTGCAACCTGGGCGACAGCCGGATCTACAGGCTGGCTGAAGGTCATTTTCGCCGGATATCCACAGATCACGTCCTTGGCGGTTCCCTTTTCGGCAAAGCCCCGCTGACACAGTATGTGGGAGTGCCGGAGGAGAGTATGAAACTGGAACCCTGCATTGTCAGAGATATTCCTGAAGGCGGAACGAGATATCTGATCTGTTCGGACGGGATCACGGATATGCTTTCCGACGGGGAGATCGCGGATATTCTGGCAA
This sequence comes from uncultured Blautia sp., assembly GCA_944380045.1. Lineage (GTDB taxonomy): Bacteria > Bacillota > Clostridia > Lachnospirales > Lachnospiraceae > Blautia_A. The sequence goes on along the minus strand of CALWGI010000020.1, from coordinate 9,059 downwards.
GGGAGCTTCCGGTGAAGGAGACGGTGGAGCTGCTTCTGGGAAGAGCTCTGAAAAAGGGCGGGAGAGACAACGCCACTCTGGTGCTCTGCGAGGTCGGAGAAAGGCAAAGCGGAGGATTCAGAAGCCTGCTTGGAAGACTTCTGGGAAGACGGGAAGGTGATAAGGAATGAAGAACAGAATGCAGGATCTTGATTTTGAACAGACGGTCGCCTTTGATTCGGTGAAAGATTTTGAATTTACCAGAAAAGCGGCCCAGCGTTTCCGCCAGGTGGTAAGCCTGGATGGATTTGAAGAAGAAGATGCTGACGTGATCTTTCATTATCTTTATAAGGAAATGGAACTGGTGTCTTTCGGAGATCACCTGAAACGGTATATCTACGAGAGAGCGGGACTGGAGGAGCCTTTCGGCGAAGTGACGCAGGATATTTACCGCGACATCGTGGTGGAATCCTTTCATGAGACTTCCACCCCGAAATCCATGAATCCCACCTCCACGAAACTGACGTCTCTGGTGAACAACTGGCTTACTCAGGCTTCGGTGAAAAGGGAGACGGTTTTTCTCCTGGGATTCGGACTCAGGATGACGGCGGATGACGTGTCGGATTTTCTTACCCGGGTCCTCAGGGAGCAGGATTATGATTTCCACAATCCCGAGGAAGTGATCTACTGGTACTGTTATGTGAAGCATCTGGGTTATCACAAAGCGGAAGAATATAAGAAGCGTTATAGCGAGCTTGAGCCTGACGGCAGTTATACGGAGGCGGCGAAGGTGTATACGGGAGCGCTCTGTCTGGATACAGAAGACAAGCTCTTTCAGTATCTTGCCTATCTCAAAGCCGGAACCGACGATCCCATGTCCGAGAAGAGCATGGCCTTCCGGGAATTCGTCCGTCTGCTTACAGAAGCGAAGAAAATAATCGCGGATATGTATCAGGGGGACGAGGAAGAAAAAGACCGTGGGAAAATATGGACCGTGGACGACATCACAGATTCCGACGTGGAAAAAGTGATCTGCAGCGGTATCCCTGTAAACAAAATGGGTAATCTCAGGAAGATGTCCGCGTCGATTCTGGCGAAACATTTCAGCCAGAAGCGTTTCAGCAGACAGAGGATCAACAGCATCCTGAACCATAAGTTCCCGGTGGAGAGGTTCGATCTTATCACCCTGGAATTCTTTATCGTATCCCAGGAGAAACAGGATGAAGATCCCTATGTGAGATACCGGTATTTCCTCGATGAGATCCAGGAGGTTCTCCACAAGTGCGGTATGAGCGAGATTTATATTGTGAATCCCTACGAATGCTTTCTTCTGATGTGCCTTCTTACGGACTGTCCGCTGGCGGTGTTCGCGGATATCTGGGAAATGTCCTATGAAGAGCAGGAGAACGTGTGAGACGCCGTTCGCTTTGGAACGCTGTCCTGAAGGCGCGTTCCGGGCGGATCTTCTGTGAATATTTTAAGTAAATTTCCTGTAAAATACCTTGACAGGCGTTTTTCAACGGGATATAATTAGCTGGCGTGCAGAAAAGCGCCGGCTTTTTTTGTGCGCGGAAATTTGACAATAGCAACCGCAAAACCCTGTGGGAAACCCACAGAGAAAATAATCGGGAGGTGAAATGGAATGCCAACATTCAACCAGTTAGTAAGAAAAGGACGTCAGACATCTGTAAAGAAATCTACAGCACCTGCTCTGCAGAGAACATTCAACTCTTTAAGAAAGAAAGCAGTTGAACAGTCCGCACCGCAGAAACGTGGCGTTTGTACAGCAGTTAAGACTGCTACCCCTAAGAAACCTAACTCAGCTCTTAGAAAGATCGCCAGAGTTCGTCTTTCCAACGGCATCGAGGTAACAAGCTACATTCCTGGAGAGGGACACAACCTTCAGGAGCACAGCGTTGTTCTTATCCGTGGAGGAAGAGTTAAGGACCTGCCGGGTACCAGATATCATATCATCAGAGGTACACTGGATACTGCAGGCGTAGCCAACAGAAAACAGGCCCGCTCCAAATACGGCGCTAAGAGACCGAAGAAGAAATAATTTTGCAGTAAGCAAAATTATTGATACTTCTCGAACACGAAGTGTTTGAGAAGGTTCCCGTACTGCTGAAAGGCAGAGAAAAAATAAAGGGATTCAATCTCGATCGCGAAGCGATTGAGAAGGTTCCCGTTTAATGATCCGGGAACATCGAAATCAATCGAATTCACCATTAGCTATAAATTTTGTACGGTATTCCATATACCCTGTCGGTTGCGGGTTAAATATAGGACTTTACCAGTGCGAACACCTTAGTTTATGAAGTGAGTACCGATGATATAATCAAAATGATTAAGGAGGGAAGTAACGTGCCACGTAAAGGACATACTCAGAAAAGAGACGTTCTGGCTGATCCGGTGTACAATAACAAAGTGGTTACCAAGCTTATCAATAACATCATGTTAGACGGTAAGAAGGGTGTCGCTCAGAAGATTGTATACGGCGCATTTGCCAGAGTAGAAGAAAAGGCCGGAAAACCGGCTATCGAAGTATTCGAAGAAGCAATGAACAACATCATGCCTCTTCTGGAAGTAAAAGCAAGACGTATCGGCGGTGCTACTTACCAGGTTCCGATCGAGGTAAGAGCAGACAGACGTCAGGCACTGGCTCTTCGCTGGCTTACAGCATATTCTCGTAAGAGAGGCGAGAAGACCATGGAAGAGAGACTTGCGAACGAGCTTCTGGATGCAATGAACAACACAGGCGCATCTGTTAAGAAGAAAGAAGACATGCACAAGATGGCTGAGGCAAACAAAGCGTTTGCTCACTATCGTTTCTAATCAAGGAGGAAATCCAATTGGCTGGAAAACAAGGCAGAGAATATCCGCTTGAGAGAACCAGAAACATTGGTATCATGGCTCATATCGATGCGGGTAAGACCACTCTTACAGAACGTATTCTTTATTATACAGGTGTCAACTATAAGATCGGCGATACCCATGAAGGTACCGCAACCATGGACTGGATGGAGCAGGAGCAGGAGAGAGGTATCACCATCACATCCGCTGCTACCACCTGTCACTGGACTCTGCAGGAGAACTGCAAGGCAAAGCCGGGTGCTCTGGAGCATCGTATCAACATCATCGATACTCCCGGACACGTAGACTTTACCGTAGAGGTTGAGCGTTCTCTCCGTGTACTGGACGGCGCTGTAGGCGTCTTCTGTGCGAAGGGCGGCGTTGAGCCCCAGTCCGAGAACGTATGGCGTCAGGCCGACACCTACAACGTACCCCGTATGGCGTTCATCAACAAGATGGATATCCTGGGTGCAAACTTCTATAACGCAGTAGATCAGATCAAGACCCGCCTGGGCAAGAACGCGATCTGCCTGCAGCTTCCTATCGGAAAGGAAGATGAATTCAAGGGAATCATCGACCTGTTCGAGATGAAAGCTTATATCTACAATGACGACAAGGGCGAGGACATCTCCATTGTCGATATTCCGGATGATATGAAAGACGACGCAGAGCTGTATCACACAGAGCTTGTTGAGAAGATCTGCGAGTTGGACGACGATCTGATGATGGAATATCTGGAAGGTGAGGAGCCCAGCGTTGACAGAATGAAGGCTGTTCTTCGTAAAGCTACCTGTGAGTGTGCCGCTGTTCCGGTTTGCTGCGGAAGCGCATACAGAAACAAGGGTGTTCAGAAACTTCTGGACGCAGTTATCGAGTACATGCCTGCTCCTACAGACATTCCGCCTATCGAGGGCGTGGATCTGGAAGGAAATCCGATTGTAAGACATTCTTCCGACGAAGAGCCTTTCGCTGCTCTTGCATTCAAGATCATGACAGACCCCTTCGTTGGTAAGCTTGCATATTTCCGTGTATACTCCGGTACAATGAACTCCGGTTCTTATGTACTGAACGCTACAAAGGATAAGAAAGAGCGTGTGGGACGTATCCTTCAGATGCATGCGAACAAGCGTATGGAGCTGGATAAGGTTTATGCCGGTGATATCGCTGCAGCTATCGGCTTCAAGTTCACCACAACAGGTGATACGATCTGCGACGACCAGCATCCGGTAATCCTTGAGTCCATGGAATTCCCGGAACCGGTTATCGAGCTCGCTATCGAGCCCAAGACAAAAGCCGGCCAGGGCAAACTGGGTGAGGCTCTTGCAAAACTTGCAGAGGAAGACCCCACATTCCGTGCTCATACAAATCAGGAAACAGGACAGACCATCATTGCAGGTATGGGTGAGCTTCATCTGGAGATCATCGTTGACCGTCTGCTTCGTGAATTCAAGGTAGAGGCTAACGTAGGCGCTCCTCAGGTTGCTTACAAAGAGACCATCACCAAGGCTGTGGATGTGGACAGCAAGTACGCAAAACAGTCCGGTGGACGTGGACAGTATGGTCACTGTAAAGTTAAATTCGAGCCCATGGACGCCAACGGAGAGGAACTGTACAAGTTCGAATCCACTGTTGTCGGCGGTGCTATTCCGAAGGAATATATCCCGGCAGTTGGCGAAGGTATCGAGGAAGCTATGAAGGCCGGTATCCTGGGCGGATATCCGGTAGTCGGCGTACATGCGAATGTATACGATGGTTCCTACCATGAAGTCGACTCTTCCGAGATGGCGTTCCACATTGCTGGTTCTCTTGCATTCAAGGATGCTATGCAGAAAGCAGCTCCGATCCTTCTCGAGCCGATCATGAGAGTGGAAGTTACAACACCGGAAGATTACATGGGTGATGTTATCGGTGATATCAACTCCCGCCGCGGCCGTATCGAGGGTATGGACGATATCGGCGGAGGCAAGATGATCCGCGGATATGTTCCGCTTTCCGAAATGTTCGGATACGCAACCGATCTTCGTTCCAGAACTCAGGGACGTGGTAACTACTCCATGTTCTTCGAGAAATACGAGCCGGTTCCGAAGAACGTACAGGAAAAGATCCTGTCCAAGAAGGACTGATCTGATAAATAAAAATCAAAACCGTTCCCGGAGAGAGATCTTAACAGAGCTGTTTCCGGGAAACGGAACTGATTGGTTTATGAATAATAAAAAGCTTGCAAATATCTAAGGTTTGCAATATAATCAAGGATAGCAGGTTTAATTTGAAAAATGCTCTGAAAGAAAGAGCCAAGTTTTAAGGAGGACATTTTAAAATGGCAAAGGCTAAGTTTGAAAGAACAAAACCGCATTGTAACATCGGTACCATTGGACACGTTGACCATGGTAAAACAACTTTAACTGCTGCAATTACAAAAGTTCTGTCTGAAAGAGTTGCTGGTAACACAGCTACAGATTTCGAGAACATCGATAAAGCTCCGGAAGAAAGAGAGCGTGGTATCACTATCTCTACCGCACACGTTGAGTATGAGACAGAGAAGAGACATTACGCACACGTTGACTGCCCCGGTCATGCCGACTACGTTAAGAACATGATCACCGGTGCTGCTCAGATGGACGGCGCTATCCTTGTTGTTGCTGCTACAGACGGTGTTATGGCTCAGACAAAAGAGCACATCCTTCTGTCCCGTCAGGTAGGCGTTCCCTACATCGTTGTATTCATGAACAAATGTGACATGGTTGACGATGAGGAGCTGCTTGAGCTGGTAGAGATGGAGATCCGTGAGCTTCTTTCCGAGTATGACTTCCCGGGCGATGACATTCCGGTTATCCAGGGATCCGCTCTGAAAGCTCTGGAAGATCCGAGCAGCGAGTGGGGCGACAAGATCATGGATCTCATGAACGCAGTTGATGAGTACATTCCGGATCCGCAGCGTGACACTGACAAGCCGTTCGTTATGCCTGTAGAGGACGTATTCTCCATCACAGGACGTGGTACAGTTGCTACTGGTAGAGTAGAGGCTGGTGTTCTTCACGTATCTGAGGAAGTTGAGATCGTTGGTATCAAAGAAGAGACACGTAAAGTAGTTGTAACCGGTATCGAGATGTTCCGTAAGCTTCTTGACGAGGCTCAGGCTGGTGATAACATCGGTGCGCTTCTTCGTGGCGTTCAGAGAAACGAGATCGAAAGAGGACAGGTTCTTGCGAAACCGGGAACCATTACCTGCCACACCAAATTTACCGCTCAGGTATACGTTCTGACAAAGGACGAGGGTGGCCGTCATACACCGTTCTTCAACAACTATCGTCCGCAGTTCTACTTCAGAACAACAGACGTTACAGGTGTGATCACTCTTCCGGAAGGAACTGAGATGTGCATGCCTGGCGATAACATCGAAATGACAATCGAACTGATCCACCCGATCGCTATGAGCCAGGGTCTTACCTTCGCTATCCGTGAAGGCGGACGTACTGTAGGATCAGGACGTGTTGCTTCCGTTATCGAGTAAGCACTACGAATATATAATAGTACCAACAGGTACACAATGTCCAAGCATAAGATTGCCCCGGAGCCGTAAGGCTTCCGGGGTTTTTCTGTACTGCCTGACCGGCATACAGATTCAAAGAAGGAGAGCACGATGAGAAACTTATATTTTGTCCGTCACGGACAGACCATCTGGAATGTGGAAAACAAGATCTGCGGAGCCACGGATATCGCGCTGACGGAAGAAGGACACCGCCAGGCGGAAGAACTGGGTGAGGAGATACGCCGCCAGGGGGTTAAGGCGGACGTGATTTTGTATTCGCCTCTGATCCGGGCGGCGGATACAGCCAGACATATATCGGAAATTACAGGGATCCCGGCCAGAGTGGAACCGAGGCTGAAGGAGCAGAACTTCGGGAAATATGAATCTACCCCCAGAAATGGAAAAGAATTCCAGGAGGCCAAAAGGCAGTTCATATCCGGATATGAGGGCGGGGAGTCCATGTTCCGCCTGGCCCAGAGAATCTATAACCTGCTGGATGAGATAAGGGATGACAAAGAGGAAAAGACATATATTCTCGTAGCGCATAACGGGATAGCCCGGGTGGTAAATTCATATTTTCACGAGATGACCAACGAAGAATACGCGTCTTTTGGAATAAAGAACTGCCAGATACTGAAATATAATTTTTAAAGGAAGGCGCGGCATCTGCAGGATTCCACGCCTTATACGACATAATACAGAAACCAAAAAAAGATCTGCCTGATCCGTAAAGAGAAAGGGCGGATCTTTTTTTGTGCGCACGTTTTTTTACAAAGATTTTACAGGAGCGGGATTTTGAATTTTACGTTCCGATCATAAAATAACACTTGTCAATGAGGAAAACAACTGAATAAAGAAATATAAGAAGAGGAGACTATTTATCATGAAGAAAAAAATTGTAAGTGTTTTAACAGCAGCTATGATCGGAACCACAGCATTCGCATCCGTAGTAAGCGCGGCAAGCGGAACGATCAACGTAATTTCCCGTGAGGACGGTTCCGGTACACGAGGCGCTTTCATTGAGCTGTTCGGCATCGAGGAAGAGAAAGACGGCGAGAAAGTTGATATGACGACTCAGGACGCCAGCATCACAAACAGCACTTCCGTTATGATGACAACTGTAGCAGGCGATGAGAATGCTATCGGATATATCTCTCTTGGTTCTCTGAACGATACTGTTAAGGCTGTAAAGATCGACGGAGCTGAGGCTACCGCAGAGAACGTTGCTGACGGTACATATAAGGTATGCCGTCCGTTCAACATCGTAACAGGCGAGGAAGTAAGCGAAGCGGCTCAGGATTTCATCAACTACATCATGAGCGCAGACGGACAGCAGATCGTTGAGGATAACGGATACATCAAGGCTGACGGCGAGGCTGAGGCATACGCAGCAGGTGAGGCTGAGGGTAAAGTTGTTGTAGCTGGTTCTTCTTCCGTATCTCCGGTAATGGAGAAACTGAAAGAGGGTTATGAGGCTGCTCAGGATAAAGTTACTGTAGAAGTACAGCAGAGCGATTCCACAACAGGTGTTACTTCCGCTGCAGAAGGCATCTGCGACATCGGAATGGCTTCCCGTGAACTGAAAGACGAAGAGACAGAGCAGGGTCTTACCGCAACAGTGATCGCAACAGACGGTATCGCGGTTGTTGTGAACACCACAAACGAGATCGAAGACCTTACATCTGATCAGGTTAAATCCATCTTCACAGGCGAGACAACAGAGTGGGAAGATCTTGCTGAATAATCAAAAGTAAAAATACAATCCCTTATGTAAGACACAAATGAATATCTATGCAGTTCCTGAGGGCTGCATAGATATTCTCATGTAAAGAGAGGAAGTCATTTATCCATGAACAAATTTAAAGAACAAGGTATGAAAATTGTTTTTATGGTCGCTGCCTGTGTTTCCATCCTGGCGGTACTCCTGATCTGCCTGTTCCTGTTTGCCAGCGGTATTCCGGCAATCGGAAAGATCGGGCCCCTGGAGTTCCTCTTCGGAACCGAGTGGAGACCGTCCAATGATATCTACGGTATTTTCCCCATGATCGTGGCAAGTATTTATGTGACCGGCGGCGCGATCCTGGTAGGCGTTCCTGTCGCGTTGTTTACATCCGTATTTATGGCGCGGTACTGCCCGAAGAAAATTTACCGTCCTCTGAAATCCGGTATTGAACTGATGGCAGGCGTACCTTCTATCGTATATGGCTTCTTCGGCCTGATCCTTATGGTACCCCTCATCAGACAGGTGTTCGGCGGAACAGGCACAAGCTGGCTGGCGGCATCCCTTCTGCTGGCGATCATGATCCTGCCGACGATCATCGGACCTACCGAGTCCGCTCTCAGAAGCGTGCCGGAAAGCTATTATGAAGGTTCTCTGGCTCTGGGCGCGACGAAGGAGAGAAGTATTTTCTGCGTGATTCTTCCGGCGGCAAAATCCGGTATCCTTGCGGCAGTGGTCCTCGGTATCGGACGTGCCATCGGCGAGACCATGGCGGTCATCATGGTAGCCGGAAACCAGGCGAGAATGCCCCAGGGTCTTCTCAAGGGACTCCGTACCCTGACGGCAAACATTGTTACAGAGATGGGATATGCGACAGGCCTTCACAGAGAAGCGCTGATCGCCACCGGCGTGGTGCTGTTCGTATTTATCCTGATCATCAACCTGTGTCTCTCATTACTGAACAGGAGGGCTGAAAAT
>CALWGI010000019.1 GCA_944380045.1 uncultured Blautia sp. | reverse complement strand
GTCCTTCATAGCCTCCTCGTCGTGCGCCGGCCACTGGGCATGGAATACAGAATCTGTATTTCCGAGATGCTCCCAGATTTCCTCGGCCACATGAGGCGCAAACGGAGCCAGAAGTATGGTGGCCGTGCGGATTGTCTCTTTATCCATTCCGCCCGTCTTCTTCGCCAGATCGATCATCTTATTGGTGTATTCCATAAATCCGGAAATAACTGTATTCAGGCTGAAAGATTCCAGACGCTGGGTAATATCATACACCATTCTGTGACGGATCTTAACCATTTCTTTGGTTTCGGCCACATCTGCCTCAATGCTGTCAAGAGCAAGATTCCAGAAACGCTTCAGGAAACGGGAAACGCCGTCGATGCCCCTGTCGTCCCACTCTGCGTCCAGTTCCGGCGGACCAACGAAAAGTTCGTACATTCTAAGGGAATCGCAGCCGTAGTCACGCACAAGATCGTCCGGCGATACCACATTTCCCTTGGATTTACTCATCTTGATACCGTTCTTTCCGGTGATCATACCCTGATTGAACAGCTTGATAAAGGGCTCGTCAAAATCGATCACGCCGATATCGCAGAGGAACTTGGTGTAGAATCTGGAATACAGAAGGTGAAGCACCGCATGCTCCACGCCGCCGATATACATATCCACCGGCAGATATTTGTCCGCCTTTTCTCTGGAAACGAGTTCCTTATCATTCTTATTATCCACATAGCGCAGGAAATACCATGAAGATCCCGCCCACTGAGGCATGGTGTTCGTCTCTCTCTTAGCCGGAGCGCCGCAGCAGGGACAGGTGGTATTTACCCATTCGTCAATGGCCGCCAGCGGTGATTCTCCTGTTCCGGTAGGCTGATAGCTCTCCACTTCCGGAAGGGTAAGGGGAAGCTGATCTTCCGGCACCGGCACAGCGCCGCACTTCGGGCAGTGGACAATGGGAATGGGCTCGCCCCAGTAACGCTGACGTGAGAATACCCAGTCGCGGAGTTTATAATTGACAGTTTTCCGTCCGATTCCCATCTTCTCGATCATCATGGGAGCTTCCTGTTTCAGGACAGAAGACTCCATACCGTTCCATTCACCGGAATTGATCATGGTGCCGGATGCTTCTGTATATGCCTCCGTCATGTTCTCGATTTCCTTACCGTCCTTGGCGATAACCTGAACGATGGGAATGTTGAATTTCGTAGCGAACTCGAAGTCCCTGTCGTCATGGGCGGGAACACACATGATGGCTCCTGTACCGTAATCAGCAAGGACATAATCGGAAAGCCAGATGGGGATCTTCTTTCCGTTCAGCGGATTAATCGCATAAGATCCGGTGAATACGCCTGTTTTTTCCTTGTCCTGAAGACGGTCCACATTAGACTTCATGGAAGCGTCATAGATGTATTTGTCAACCGCGTCCTTTGTTTCCGGAGTTGCCAGGGATGCCGCGAGAGCATGCTCGGGAGCAAGAACCATAAAGGTCGCTCCGTGAAGGGTATCCGGTCTTGTAGTATAGACGGTGATCTTCTCTTCTCTTCCGTCAACCGGGAATTCCACTTCCGCACCATAGGATTTGCCGATCCAGTCCGTCTGCATCTTCTTAACTTTCTCCGGCCAGTCAAGCTTGTCCAGATCGTTCAGAAGGCGGTCCGCATATTTGGTGATACGCAGCATCCACTGACGGAGATTCTTCTTGGTCACAGGCGCGCCGCACCGTTCGCAGCATCCGTTTACCACCTCTTCGTTGGCAAGACCGGTCTTACAGGACGGACACCAGTTAATGGGGAATTCCTTCTCATATGCCAGGCCTTCCTTAAACATCTTCACGAAGATCCACTGTGTCCATTTGTAGAAATCAGGATCCGTGGTGTTTACTTCCATGTCCCAGTCATAGATCGCTGCGATATCGTTGATCTGCTTCTTGATATTCTTCACGTTCTCGGCGGTGGAGATAGCCGGATGAACGCCCATCTTGATGGCGTAGTTCTCCGCCGGGAGACCGAAGGCATCCCAGCCCATGGGATGGATCAGGTAATATCCCTGAAGCATTTTATAACGGCTCCACACATCAGAGATCACATAACCTCTCCAGTGTCCCACGTGGAGACCGTTGCCTGACGGATACGGAAACATATCCAGACAGTAATATTTCGGTTTTTTTCCATCATTGACGTTCACCGGGTTCTTCTCCCAGTTCACTCGCCATTTTGCCTCGATAGCCTTATGATTATAAGGTACAGCCATTGGTTCTTTTCCTCCTGTTGTCTGTATTCAAACTCTCCGCAAACCCGGAGAATAATGCATAAATATTCCTTTTGACATTCTACTCATTTAAGTGGGTTTTGTCAAGAAGTGTTCGGCTGCGGGCTCTGTATCCCGAAGGCGTCTCCCCGCATTTCTCACGGAAGATCTTCCCGAAATATGCGTTTGAGGAAAATCCGCACTGAAATCCGATTTCCGTTACGTTCATTTCCGTTTCCTGAAGGAATTTTTTCGCCATGTCCAGACGGTATTCTGTAAGATATTCCGCCGGGGACTTCCGGATGGTATTCCGGAAACAGCGGAGACATTCACGGGAACTCACCGCCGCTGAAGAAGCGATATCGTCAAGTGTGATCTTTTCCCCGTAATTCTGAATTCTTATTATGGATCACCGGGTTTATGTATTTTGTCGCAAAAACGCTCTGAAAGTGTCCTCCCAGAAACACCGGATGAAAAATGTGGGTCTGCAGTTCTGTCTTCCCCGCTCCAGGCTGTTTGTGCATGGAAGAAAGGATATAAAATCAAAGGAGGTGGATTTGGATGTATATACTGTTAATACTGGTGATTGCCGCAGTAACCGCGGCAGGAATGTGTATTGAAAACTGCTGAAGCCTGCGTACAGATTTTACTGAATGTCACTTTTTCTTTGTCCTGATCTGCCGGATCCCTTCCAGAATGATATTTCTGGCCTCTTTCGCCTTCTCCGGCGGAAGGTTCTCAAGACCTGCCAGCGGATATTCCATCCCGAGTTTTTTATACTTGACTTCGCCCATGGTATGATACGGGAGAACTTCAAGTCCTTTCAGATTACGGAAGCCGCCGATCAGTCTGCCGAGCCGGAGAAGGTGTTCCGGAGTATCTGTGATCCCCGGTACGACAACGTGCCGGACGATCATGGGAATTCCCGCTTTTTCCAGAGCACGGGCAAATTCCAGGATGTGACTCTGGCTCCGGGCAGTGAGTTTCTTATGCTCCTCTTCCGTGCTGTGTTTGAAATCCAGCAGTACGAGATCAACCGCCTGAAACAGCCTGGCGTACTCTTCCTGTTTTTCAGGACGGTACATGATCCCTGATGTGTCCAGACAGGTGTGTATGCCGTCCTTTTTTGCTTCTGTAAAAAGCGCCGTCAGAAATGGCATCTGCATCAGAGGCTCTCCTCCTGTGGCAGTGATTCCCCCTGATCTGTAGAAGACCTCGTTTCTTCTGTATTCTTTCAGGATCTCGTCCACTGTCATCTCTGTTCCCCCGTCTGGCGTCCAGGTATCCGGATTATGGCAGTACAGGCACCGCATGGGACATCCCTGAAAAAATACGACAAAACGAACTCCGGGACCGTCTACGGTCCCGAAGCTCTCTGTGGAATGAATATGTCCTTTCAGACTGTATTCTTCCTGCATGGTATTACATTCCTTCGTGGAATGTTCTTGAAATAACCTCATCCTGCTGTTCTTTTGTCAGCTTGTTGAAGTTTACGGCGTAACCGGAAACGCGGACAGTAAGCTGAGGATATTTCTCCGGATGTGCCTGTGCATCCAGAAGGGTTTCTCTTGTAAATACGTTTACGTTCAGATGATGGCCGCCTTTTTCCGCGTATCCATCCAGCAGATTTACCAGGTTATCGATCTGTGCGTCACTGATATTCATATTGTAATTCCTCCTTATGATCTGGTATTTATTGACATTTCCTCTTCATCCACTTGCGGTTTCAATTACATATCGTCTTCCACTGTCAGGTTCGGCTCGCAGCATGCGCAGTCCGGTTCCATGGAAAAGCTGAGATCTCCAAGGCTGATGGCGTCGTCCAGGATGATGGCGTCTTCTTTTCCCAGAGCTCCGGGAATGATGGAGAATGTATTGGAAATACCGTCCTGGCATTCCTTGAACGGAAGTTTCGCAACAGAGCTCAGAGAAGCTACCGCTCCGTGGCTGTCTCTGCCGTGCATCGGGTTGGCTCCCGGAGCAAAAGGCTCTCCCGCCTTGCGTCCGTCCGGAGTTGCTCCCGTATTCTTTCCATACACCACATTTGAAGTAATGGTCAGGATGGACGTTGTGGGGATACCTCCGCGGTAGGTCTGGGTGGTTCCCACATAGTGCATAAAGTCTTTCACGATCTTGTATGCGATCTCATCCACACGGTCGTCGTTATTTCCAAATTTCGGGTAATCGCCCTCTACCTCAAAGTCTACGACAATACCGTTTTCGTCACGGATGGTTTTTACTTTCGCGTATTTGATCGCGGAAAGAGAATCTGTGATCACGGAAAGTCCGGCGATACCGGTGGCGAACCATCTGGTAACGTTCTTGTCGTGGAGCGCCATCTGGATACGCTCATAGCAGTATTTGTCATGCATATAGTGAATGATGTTCAGAGCGTTCACATATACGTGGGACAGCCAGCGGCTCATGTCGTTGTAGCGGTCCATAACCTCGTCATAATCAAGATACTCGGAAGTAATGGGACGGTACTTCGGTCCCACCTGCTTCTTGGTGATCTCGTCCACGCCGCCGTTGATCGCGTAAAGCAGGCATTTCGCAAGATTGGCGCGGGCGCCGAAGAACTGCATTTCTTTACCTACTCTCATGGAAGATACGCAGCAAGCGATGGCGTAATCGTCTCCATGTGTCACTCTCATAAGGTCGTCGTTCTCATACTGGATAGAGGAGGACGAAATGGAAGTCTTCGCGCAGAAACGTTTGAAGTTCCGGGGAAGTCTGGTAGACCAGAGCACCGTCAGGTTCGGCTCGGGAGCCGGTCCCAGGTTGTTCAGTGTATGAAGATAACGGTAGGACATTTTGGTCACCATACTTCTTCCGTCGATTCCCATACCGCCGATGGATTCCGTCACCCAGGTGGGGTCTCCGGAAAACAGGGCGTTGTACTCCGGCGTTCTCGCGAACTTCACAAGACGGAGCTTCATGATGAAATGGTCGATAAACTCCTGAATCTCTTCTTCTGTAAACGTTCCGTTCTTCAGGTCTCTTTCCGCATAAATATCAAGGAAGGTGGAGGTACGTCCAAGGGACATCGCCGCTCCGTTCTGTTCCTTGATCGCCGCGAGATAACCGAAATACAGCCACTGGATCGCCTCCTGCACGTTTGCCGCCGGTCTGGAGATATCAAATCCGTAGATAGTTCCCAGCTGCTTCAGTTCTTTCAGGGCCTTGATCTGTTCGGAAAGCTCCTCTCGGTTACGGATCACGTCCTCATACATGTTGCTTCGTGTTCCGGCTTTCTGTTCTTCTTTGTCTTCGATCAGCTTATCCACGCCATAAAGGGCAACCCGTCTGTAATCGCCGATGATACGTCCGCGGCCATAGGCGTCCGGAAGTCCGGTGATGATATGGCTGGAACGGCAGGCGCGCATCTCCGGTGAGTAAGCGTCAAATACACCGTCGTTGTGGGTTTTACGGTATTTTGTATAAAATTCCACAATTTCCGGATCCACATGGTATCCGTTCTCCTCGCAGGCTTTGATCGCCATGCGGATACCGCCGTTAGGCTGTAGCGCGCGCTTAAACGGCTTGTCTGTCTGAAATCCCACGATCTTTTCTTTATTTTTATCCAGATATCCGGGGCCGTGTGAAGTAATGGTGGAAATGATATGGGTGTCCATATCCAGAACTCCGCCTTTCTTTCTCTCCTCCTCGGACAACTCCATTACCTGCGCCCATAACTCTTTCGTAGTCTCTGTAGGTCCGGCAAGAAACGAATCATCCCCGTCATAGGGGGTGTAATTCTTCTGGATGAAATCGCGTACATTGATTTCTTTTTCCCATACGCCTCCTCTGAATGAATCCCATTCCTGTCTCATAAATTTCCTCCTTGACATTTTAAAGTACAGTTTTATGTAACTTACATCTTATGGCAACAATATATAGTATGTCAGTCTTTTTCGTCAAGGCATATATTGCACTTATTCAGGAACAAAGCACATTGTACGGATTAAAAAACATAACCCCTGCCGGACAGGACAGAAAAGTCCTGCAGTTTTTATTTCTGCAGGACTTCTCCGTAAAATATTCAGAATATATGAATCATGATCAGTGGCCCGACGGCTTCTTCTCCACCATGTCTTTTTCCGTGGTGAGATCCGCATGAAGAAGAGCGGCAAAAATAACGGCAAAAGGAATCAGCGTGATCCAGATCGCTTTTCCCAGAAAAAGATTGCAGAACACTGTACCGATAACTGCGCCGCCAAGAAAATACAGGAGCATTTCCAAATGTTTTGTCAGTTTTTTTCTGTGCGGTTTGTCTTCCGCATGAAGATGCTGGAGTTCTTTCGCCAGACCTACCCCGATCTGGCGGATATGGTTGGTTACAAATGTCGTTGCCACAGGAACGCCCTGCGCCTGGCGGAAGGTATTATACTGCATGGAGGCGATAAAGTTGATCGTTATCTGGGAGATCTGCACCGGAGCGGATTCCGGAACGAATCCCAGGCAGATCACCGCCAGCATTTCCACAGCGATCAGAAAAGTATCCCAGCGCACGGGCAGTCTGTGCTTGATTGGGTTGGGAACCAGCTCCGATATAAAAGCGCCCATAAGGTAGGCGGTGATCGGGATCAGATAATAAAGTCCCTCGCTCCATTTCCCCGCTCCCAGAGCCATTCCCATCAGGACCACATTGCCTGTCTGGGCGTTGCAGAATACATTTCCTCTCAGCAGATAAGTATACGCGCCGAAAAAACCGGCGATGCACATCAGTGCATAATAGATCCAGTTTCGTTCGCACATCAGATAATATCTGTCGCTGACCTGTGTTTTTTCGTTCATCATAATTTCTCCGCAATTATTCTCATGGTAATTTTCCGGTATAAACCATCGGCAGTCACATTATATCATTTTTCTTTGGATATGCAAATTCTATATTTATGAAATAAAAAACAGATGGATTCTTCGCTTATTGAAAAATCCATCTGCCTTTTTTATTTTTCAGCGTTTTCAGATTCCGGAACCCTCTGTACAGATCCGGACTTCAGCGCCGCCTGTACATAGGGATTTAATCCTCGGCGCCCTCGTCTTTGGCAGCTCTCGCTTCGATCTCTTTCTTCTGGATCTCTGCCGGAGCCTGCTCATAACGGGCAAATTCATAGGAGAATTCTCCGCTTCCGCCTGTCATGGAGCGAAGGTCTGTGGAATATCCATAAATCTCAAGCTGCGGAACGTCCGCTTCGATCACGGTATTTCCTTCATGATCGGGGTTCATTCCAAGAACACGGCCGCGGCGTTTGTTAAGATCGCCCATAACGTCGCCGGTATATTTATCTGGAACTGTCACCTTCATGCTCACGATCGGCTCGAGAAGAACTGGTGAAGCATCCATAAAGCCTTTCTTGAAGGCGAGAATGGTAGCCATCTTAAACGCCATCTCGGAGGAGTCCACCGGATGATAGGAACCGTCGTAAAGAGTCGCTTTCACGCCGACAACCGGATAGGAAGCCAGCGGTCCCTTCTGAACGCATTCCTGAAGGCCCTTCTCAACTGCCGGGAAGTAGTTCTTGGGAACGGCTCCGCCTACCACAACCTGCTCAAATACATAGGGCGTCTCCAGATCGCCAGAAGGCTCGAAACGCATCTTAACGTGTCCGTACTGTCCATGTCCGCCGGACTGTTTCTTGTGTTTGCCTTCCACGTCGGAATTCTTGCGGATAGTCTCGCGGAACGGAACCTTCGGTTTGGAAAGTTCAACTTCGACTTTATAGCGTTCTTTCAGCTTGTTTACCACGATATCCAGGTGCTGATCGCCCATACCGTAGAGAAGCGTCTGTCTGTTGGCGGAATCGTTCTCCACGCGGAGAGTCTTATCCTCGCTTGTCATTCTGGAAAGCGCCTGGGAAATCTTATCCTCGTCGCCTTTCTTCACAGCCTTATATCTCTTGCAGGTATACGGCGTGGAGATCACAGCTTTGGGATAGAGAACAGGAGCGTTCTTGGCTGCAAGGCTGTCTCCCGTCTGCACACTGTTCAGCTTCGCGATCGCGCCGATATCTCCGGCGTGAAGCTCGGAAACCTCGTAAGGCTTGGATCCTTCCAGTACGTAGAGTTTATTCAGGCGCTCCTCGTCTCCCTTCTCCACGTTCAGCAGAGTGTCGTCGGATTTGATAACGCCGGAAGCAACCTTGATCAGTGAATATTTGCCAAGGAAGGGATCCACGATCGTCTTCCATACATATGCTGATTTGGATTTGGAGAAGTCGTAATTCGCCTCGAAGATCTCGTTCGTCTTCTGGGAGATTCCGTTGCAGGCGCGTTTATCCGGGCTGGGGAAATATCCGCAGATATCGTCCAGAAGATTGGAAACGCCTCTTAAATTCACCGGAGATCCCATGCACACGGGAACGATGCTTCCGTCCTGCACGTTGGTCGCCAGCGCCGCGGAAACCTCCGTTACGGAGAACTCGTCGCCTTCAAAATAACGGTCCATGAATTCCTCGCTGGTCTCGGCTACGGATTCCATCAGGATATCATGATATTTCTCAAGGTACTCGTTCAGATATTCCGGAATGTCACAGGGTTCTTTCTTACCCTTGTCGATATATTTCCTGCCGGCCTGTTTCACAACATTGACATAGCCGACGAATTTGCCGTCCTCACGAATGGGGAAATGAAGGGGCGCGATCTTCTTGCCGTAAAGTTCGGTAAGCTGCTCCACAACCTTGCGGTAGCTGACATCGTCCACATCCATATCCGTTACAAAGAACATACGGGGGAGTTTATATTTCTCGCAGAGTTTCCATGCCTTCTGTGTTCCCACCTGCACGCCGGCCTTGCCGGAAACCACGATGATCGCGGCGTCCGCCGCGCTGACAGCCTCTTCCACTTCGCCTACAAAGTCAAAATATCCCGGAGTGTCAAGAATGTTAACTTTCACTTTATCCCACGGGATCGGAAGAAGTGCTGTGGAAATTGAAAAATGCCTCTTGATCTCTTCTTTATCATAATCGCTGACTGTATTCCCATCCTCTACTCTTCCCAGACGGCTGGTCATACCTGCCAGATAAGCCATTGCCTCTGCCAAAGTAGTCTTTCCTGATCCGCCGTGACCTAATAGGACTACATTTCTGATTCGGTCAGTTCTATAAACGTCCATATGTAATACCTCCCTGTTTGTCTAATATGTTCATATTTTACTAAAATTTTATTGGTTTTTCAAGTATTTTATATAGTTTTGACAACTTTTTTTGAAATTTTAATGTGTATTTTTTATGAATTATATATTCATTACGATATTTTTTTATTTCCACACACTCTTTCAGACAAAAATTCTCCATACAGCCTCCGCAATTGACTTTTTTCACCATATCTTTTAAAATAAACGGGAATGACATAACATCATCCATTTAATGGAAAGGAAGCTTAATTATATGAAAACCATCGGATTTATCGGGCTTGGCCTGATCGGAGGTTCTATCGCAAAAACCATCCGGAAATTTCATCCGGATTATCATATCCTGGCATACGCCAGACACAAAGAAACTCTTGCCGCCGCATTGAAAGACGGCGTGATCAACGGCGTTCTGGAAGCGGAAGACGACCGTTACCGTACCTGCGACTATATCTTCCTCTGCGCGCCGGTAGAACATAATATAGAATACCTGAAATATCTGAAAGACGTTATTTCAGACCAGTGCATCATTACCGACGCAGGAAGCGTAAAAGGACCTATCCACGAAGCCGTGGAGGAACTCGGTCTGGATCACTGTTTTATCGGCGGTCATCCCATGGCGGGTTCAGAGAAATCCGGTTACGGCAATTCCACTGACCATATGCTGGAGAACGCATATTATATCCTTACGCCCGGCGGACAGGTTTCCCTTGAGAAGCTGACAGAGTTCTCTGAGTTCATTGATTCTCTGGGTGCCATTCCCATGGTACTGTCCGCGGAGGAGCACGATTTTATCACAGCCGGCGTAAGCCACCTTCCCCACATCATCGCTTCGGCTCTTGTAAATCTGATAAACGCCCTGGACAACGACGCGGAATACATGAAGACCATCGCCGCCGGCGGATTCCGCGATATTACGCGTATCGCATCCTCCTCTCCCGTTATGTGGCAGCAGATCTGCATGGAAAACAGCGGGAATATTTCTTCGGTACTTGACGAATATATCCGGATGCTGATCCAGATCCGCTGTTCTATCGATAACCGGGAAGCGGATAATCTCTACCAGATGTTTGCCAGTTCCAGAGATTACCGCGATTCCATTGATGTAACCACAACCGGACTGATCAACAAAGCATACGTTCTGTATCTGGACATCGAGGACGAAGCCGGCGGGATTGCCGCTATCGCCACAATTCTCGCCATGGACAATATCAGCATCAAAAATATCGGTATTATACATAACCGTGAATTTGAACAGGGCGTACTGAAGATCGAATTCTACGAGGAGGACGCCATGGCGAGAGGCGCCGCCCTTCTGAAAAAACGAAATTATATCATATATGAACGGTAGGTAAAAATATGGAAATCACAAAACAGACAGGTCTTCGCGGCGTTGTTCATGTGCCCGGGGACAAATCAATCTCCCACAGAGCCGTCATGTTCGGCGCTCTGGCAAGAGGGACGACTTCTGTCACTCATTTTCTGGAAGGGGCGGACTGCCTTTCCACGATCTCCTGTTTTCAGAAAATGGGTATTGAAATAGAAAAACAGAACGATAAAGTCCTGATACACGGAAAAGGCCTCCGGGGACTGAATTCTCCCCGGGAGATACTGGACGCAGGGAACAGTGGCACTACCACCCGCCTGATCGCAGGAATCCTCGCAGGTCAGAAGTTCATTTCCGAACTTGACGGCGACGCATCTCTCAGAAGCCGCCCCATGAAAAGGATCATGGATCCCCTTAACGCGATGGGGGCGGATATCCGGTGCCGGGGTGAAAACAACTGTCTTCCGCTGCGTATCGTCGGCCGACCTCTGACTGCCATACATTACACCTCTCCTGTGGCTTCCGCCCAGGTGAAATCCTGTGTGCTTCTGGCCGGAATGTACGCCGACGGCGTTACCAGTGTTACAGAGCCTTTCCTGTCCAGGAATCATACGGAGATCATGCTCCGGTCCTTCGGAGCGGACATCCGCTCAGAGGGAACCACCGTGTCCATCCGTCCGGAACCGGATCTTCTGGCGCAGGATATCACTGTTCCCGGGGATATTTCCTCCGCCGCCTTCTTCATTGCGGCGGGACTTCTCACTCCAGGCAGCGAGATTCTTCTGAAAAACGTGGGGATCAATCCTACAAGGGCCGGGATCCTGAAAGTCTGTCAGGATATGGGGGCGGATATCACCCTTCTGAACGCGGATTACAGCGGCGAACCTGCCGCTGATATCCTGGTACGGACCAGCAGCCTTAAGGGCACTGTGATCCAGGGTGCCGATATTCCCACCCTGATCGACGAGCTCCCCGTCATCGCGGTCATGGCGGCGTTTGCCGGGGGAACTACCGTGATCCGCGACGCGGCGGAACTCAGGGTAAAAGAATCCGACCGGATCGCGGTGATGACAGATAATCTGAGGCGGATGGGAGCTGATGTGGAAGAAACAGAGGACGGGATGATCATCCATGGCGGCAGGCCGCTTCACGGAGCAGTGATCGATCCCCGTCTCGACCACCGCGTAGCCATGTCATTTGCTGTGGCCGGAACAGTCTGCGAGGGAACCATGGACATTCTCGACGGAGACTGCATCCGGATTTCCTATCCTGATTTTTACAAAGATCTCTACAGTCTGGGATGATTCAGCGAGATGTGGACATACTCAGTGCATAAAGACTAAATATTATAAGGAGGACCTTACATGAAGATTTTATTCTATGGCGCGAAAGATTACGACCAGCAGTTTTTCGACAAACTGGCTCCGCAGTACCCCGGAGTCTCCATCAAATTCATTGAAGCCAATATTTATGAAGAGACCGCCTCTCTTGCGAAAGGCTATGACGGTATCTGCGCGTTTGTCAACGGCGATCTGGGCGCCCCTGTTATCGAAGAGCTGAACAGACAGGGAGTCCGCCTGATCCTCATGAGATGCGCGGGATACAATAATGTGGATCTTGACACAGCGGCAAAATACGGAATCAAAGTTCTCCGCGTGCCCGGATATTCTCCGGAAGCCGTAGCGGAACACGCCATGGCCCTTGTCCTTACCGCCAACCGCCATACCCACAAAGCCTACATCAAATGCCGCGAAAATAATTTCGCCCTCAACGGACTTATGGGAGTAAACCTGTATCAGAAGACGGCAGGTATCGTGGGAACCGGTAAGATTGGTCTCGCCATGGCAAGGATCTGCCGGGGATTCGGTATGAAAGTCATCGCTTACGATCTTTTCCCAAATAAAGAGCTTGATTTCCTGGAATATGTTTCACTTGACGAGCTGTTCAGAAGAAGCGATCTGATCAGTCTCCACTGCCCCCTCACCGAGGAGACACATCATCTCATCAACGAAGAATCTATCGCGAAGATGAAAGACGGGGTGATCCTGGTAAACACCTCCCGTGGCGGCCTGATCAGGACAGACGATCTCATCGCAGGCATCCGTGACCACAAATTCTTTGCCGTAGGGCTTGACGTATATGAAGAGGAAACCGACTTCGTATATGAAGATATGTCGGAGCGCATCCTTCAGAGTTCCACGATCCAGAGACTCCTCTCCTTCCCCAACGTGGCAATGACTTCCCACCAGGGATTTTTCACCGAGGAGGCTCTGACCAATATCGCGGAGACCACTCTTCAGAATGCAGTCGCCTTCCGTGACGGAAAAGAATTAAAGAACGAGGTTCTCGGCTGATTCCCGCAGAAGCCGGATCTCTTTTGTCCACCCTTCATCGTCGTTGGGGGTTTCCAAAATAAAGGGAATCCCCTGAAGGGCCGGATGCGAGATCACCCGGACCAGCGCTTCCAGTCCGATATGGCCCTCTCCGATCTTCGCATGCCGGTCTTTATGGCTTCCCATTTCATTCATACTGTCGTTCAGATGGACTGCCTTCAGTTTCTCAAGACCGATGATCCTGTCAAACTCCTCAAGAACCCCATCCAGATTATTTACTATGTCGTATCCGCCATCCCACACATGACAGGTATCCAGACAGACTCCCATCTTGTCTTTTTTGTCCACCAGGTCGAGAATGGCGCGGATCTCTTCAAAATTTCTCCCAACCTCAGAGCCCTTGCCCGACATGGTTTCCAGAAGCACTGTGGTAGACTGCCCGTCGGTAAGCACATCGTTCAGGATCTGTGCGATCTTACGTATCCCGGTTTCCGCTCCCTGGCCGACATGGCTGCCAGGATGAAAATTATAATAATTTCCTGGCGTATACTCCATTCTTTTCAGATCGTCGGCCATCGTCTCCCTGGCAAATTCCCGGAGATTCTCTTTGGCGGCGCAGGCGTTCAGCGTATAGGGCGCATGGGCAACGATCCTGCCGAAATGATGCTCTCCTGCCAGCGCAAGAAATTTCTCTATATCTTTCTCATTGATCTCCTTAGCCTTCCCGCCTCTGGGATTTCTTGTAAAAAAAGCGAAGGTGTTCCCGCCGTTGGCGATCATCTGGCGCGCCATGTTTTCATATCCTTTGGAAGAAGTCGTATGATTTCCGATGTAAAGCATTTCTGTCTCTCCCTTTCATTTTATTTAACATCAGCCTATTGTATCAGACTTCCGGCAATATTACCAGATTCCCGGACGACATTTTTCGCCATTGTCCATTGACGGAAGTTTATGAACTCACTATACTGAATTTATAATAGTGCCGGGGCAGAGGGTCTGAAACCGCCTGGTCCTGACAAAAGAACATACAGTAACTGACAGGGGGCATTTATGAACGAAACACATAAGAAAAACGGAGTCAGAAAAACTCAGAAAAGAAAATCCGCAAGTCCTTTAAAAAACACAGGGCAGACCAGAAACACTCACAGAAAAAACATATACAAAAAATCCCGTTATTACCGGGACCGCCGCAAAAAAATGATCGCCGCACTTTGCGTCGCCGGCGCGGTTCTCCTGCTTCTCGTAATTATCTTTGGCTCCCGGGCATGCAGCCAGGCAAGAAGCAGCTCTGCCGCCTCTGACGGGCAGAACACACAGACCGGAACAGAGAACAGCCGGGAAAGCGCCGTATCCGGCAAAGAAGGAGCCAAAGATGACGGTTCCGAGGCGCAGGACGAAACCGGCGGCGGACAGTCCGGGGAGACTTCCTCCCTTCCTGCAGAACCCGTTTCTCTAACGGTCAGCGTGGTTGGCGACTGTACTCTCGGCACTGACGAGAATTTCGACTACGACACCAGCCTGAACGCTTATTACGAAAGCTACGGTCCGGACTATTTCTTTTCCAACGTAAAAAGCATTTTCTCCGCAGACGATCTTACCATTGCCAATTTCGAGGGAACCCTCACCTACTCGGAGGAAAGGGAGGATAAACAGTTCGCGTTCAAAGCTCCCCCTGAATTCGCGTCTATTCTGAGCGCGGGAGATATTGAGGCGGTGAACACAGCCAATAACCACAGCCATGATTACGGCGAACAGAGCTTCACAGATACCATGGAGGCGCTGGACGGCGAAGGAATCGTCCATTTTGGTTATGATGAAACCCAGGTCATGGATGTAAAAGGCGTCAAGGTGGGGCTGGTCGGAATTTATGAACTGAACGACCATCTTGAAAGGACAGAACAGCTGAAACAGAATATCGCCAAAGTAAAAGAAGAAGGCGCGCAGCTTGTGATCGTGATTTTCCACTGGGGCAACGAAAAAGAGGAAGTTCCCGACACCAATCAGATGACGCTGGGGCGTCTTGCCATCGACGAGGGAGCGGATCTTGTCTGCGGCCATCACCCCCATGTTCTTCAGGGCATCGAGGAATATAAAGGCAAAAATATCGTCTACAGTCTTGGCAACTTCTGCTTCGGAGGCAATTCCTATCCCAGCGATATGGATTCCATGATCTTCCAGCAGACCTTTACCATCGATCAGGACGGCGTAAAAGCAGATAATGTGACCAACATTATTCCCTGCTCCATCTCCTCGGATTACAGCTACAATAACTATCAGCCCACTCCGGCGGAAGGCGAGGAAGCCGACCGGATCATGCAGAAAATTGAGGAGCGCAGTTCCTGGATTCCTCTTCCGGAAACCAGCTCAGACACGGAATCTTCCGATATATCCCAGTAAAATCCGGACATCTGATCTGCAGGACCACAGATAAAACAGATTCCTCCTGCAATATTTCCTAAAAAACACAATCGGGACAGATATGATTTCAGATCACATCTGTCCCTCTTTGTTTCTCATAATAAATATTCAGTCCCGCAGATTCTTCCTGTTAATATACCTCTGCGCCGAAAGGCATCAGCGCCAGCTGAGCCAGCTTAAAATGCTGGAGACCAAACGGTATTCCGATAATGGTAACGCACAGCGCGCAGCCCAGTATGGCATGTTCCGCTGCAAGCGGAAGTCCGGAGACGATCAGCCATATGATATTTACCAGCAGCGAAACCGGCCCGCCTCCGTATCTTACTTCCTTCCCGAAAGGAAAGAAACTGAGTGACGCGAATTTAAAGCACTGCATTCCAATGGGAATTCCTACAATGGTAATACACCAGAGACAGCCGGCCAGGCACCAGCTCAGACCGCTCAGCGCCCCTCCGAAAATAAACCATAACAGGTTTCCAAGACATCCCATACTCAGGCAGCCGCTCCTGTATCTGTCTCAGCCACTCCCGTATCTGTCTCAGCCGCAGACATACTGTCTGTTACAGACTGCAGCGCAGCTTCGATCTGTGACGCAAGCTCCTCCGGAAGTCCGGCTGTTTTTAAATTCTCTACAAAGGTATCCCATTTCATTCCCTGGATATAAGCGGTCATATCTTCCTCACTCATCATGCTGAGTGCGGAATCGAAGGAAGCTTCGTCCGGAACTTCCACTCCGTCTCCATATCCGCCTGTTATGCTTAAGGTAGCCAGCGGGGAACCGGAGCTTGTTACGGAAAGATCGACCTGGCTGGTCTCTGCAGCCGCGTCAGAGGTCAGAGTGATCACAGCGCCAAATGCAGCCAGAGGATTAGGTGATTCTTCTGTTCCATTATCCGGGAAAGAAACTGTGATCACGCCGTTATAATAACCGGATTTCTCCGGATTTGTCTCCAGATTCTCTACGGCAAAATCAATCGTCTCAACGCCGTTTAACGCAAAAATATAATTTCCGTTAAGAAGTCCTTCCGCAGTCTGTCCTGATCCCGTGAAAGTAAATGAAGATCCGGTTCCATCGGAAACTTCAATAAGAAGGGCGGAATTTCCGTCCTGGGACGGACTCTTCCAGGTAAACATCGGAACGCTTTCGGCGCCGTCTGCCATGCTGAACTCACGTCCCACGATTTTGCCGTCGCCGTTCACCCATACCTTGGATGTAAGCATGTCGGAACCGGCGTCCGTAGTTTCTGTATCCGCGCCGGTCTCTTCCCCGGTCTCCGCCTCAGACTCTCCGGAAAGGTCTTCCAGCAGATCGTCGATCGCGGACTGGAACTGGGTATACTGCTCTTCCGTTGCGACACCCGCTTCCGTCCACTGATCGAAGATGGATTTCAGATCTTCGTCATCTCTTGCTTCCGTGAGAACAGTTTCCGCAATGACTTCAATTTCTTCCTCGCCGATCTGTCCCTCGTATACGGTACAGTCTTCGCTGATCCCTTCTACAGAAACCGCTTCCTCCATGGAGGAGCCTTCCGTCATATTATCGATGATCATACCGCCGTACCTGTTGATCAGAGAGCTGACCGTTTCGGAATCCGGGATATAATTCATGAAATCATGCATGATATTGTAATAAGTCTGTACTGTTTCGGGTGAAACTTCTTCTCCGTCGGCATCTGTCATCGTAAGCGGCATGGAGATCCAGTCCTCAGAGAACTCCGGCATCTGGATATACTGCGCCAGGTTTCCCAGATCCATCATGATGTTCATGGAGCAGAGATGGGAATCATTCATAAGAACATCTACCGCCATGGCTTCCATACTCTCCAGAATAGAAACATCCATATCCAGGCTGACCGTATTAAGCCAGGAGAAGTCCATGGACGTAAGCATGCCAAGCATGGATTTGCCGGCGTCCTCCGCCGTAAGGGTTATGGTGGAATTACTGCCCTCTTTTGCCTTATCATATTCTTCCGCGTACATATCCAGATAATCAGCCGTACCGGAAGCAAATTTTTCAAGGGCTGCCTTTTCTGTCTCCTTATAGGAACCTGATTCTGCCGCCAGTACCGTACTGCCGCCGGAAAGTACAAGCGCAGACGCGGCAAATGCAGCTATTGATTTCTTTGCAAATTTTTTACTTTGATTCATGGGAATCCTCCTTCCTGATATTTAAGTTTTATACAGCTTCATATTACCATAACTCTTCTTTTTATACAACATAATCCGACATAAAATCCGACAAAAAGAAGCCCGCTGTATATCAGTCGGACTTCTTTTGCATCTTTCTTAATTATTCTTATCTTTCAGAAATTTCAGATTCCTGCAGATCTCGTTTTACCATGGTTCCTCATCTGCCAGCCAGTTGTCTCCTGTTTCATAATCGATCTCAACGCCCGGCTCCACATTATATGCAAAAATATGAAAACTGATTCCCTCTCCGTGATCTTCCACAGAATAACCTTCCATCTCCACGCCTCTGGCAACCAGCTCGTCGCCCTCAAAAACAGGCGCCACCTGATAGAGAACGTGATTGTCGGTCCTGTCTATGTATTCCGCTACCATATTTTCGAAAGGAAGCATACCGTTCACATTCATATACCGCGTGCCGGTAATAAGATTCTCCTCGTTGGCGTTTTCTCCGGTAAGCTGGAAACCGATCAGATGACACCTGTTGTAAAGGCTTTCGCCGTCCACAAAGTCATACTCTGAATGCTGCCATCCCGTAGGTTTCACTTCGCTGATACTTTCCCTCTTCTTTGTGGGCATCAGATCCTGCCCGATGTTGGCGCAGGCTGTCTGACATCTTCCAAGCCCGTCCAGTTCACTGTAGCTCTCAAAGGACGTCTCCGTCATCTCCTCCTCCGGAAAATCCGGTTCGTTATCATTTATATATACATAAGGCTTTCCGCTGTATTCCGGGACCTCCTCAACGGATTCTATAGGTTCGGAAAGATAATACGCCTCTCCACCGCCACTCTGTGGAAATCTGTCGTAAAACAGAAGAATGACACAGATAAGGATCAGCGCGGGAATACTGATCTTCGCCTGCGTCCGCCTGTTCCTCCCGGATCCCCTTCTCCTTCTTGCAGCCATATCCTCACTCCTGTCTTTGATTTATCAATGTTGTAATTATAACAAAGTACGGATGCGGTGACAACAAAAAACAGCGGAGAATCAGGCGGATTCCGCAGAAATATTGACATTCCTGTTTCTGCCTGCTATATTTACTTTGATACACAAAACATTTGATAATGCCTGTATTACAGGACACAGATTTCAGGTATTTTTTGATCGGATATTTTATACAGAAAGAAGGCAACAGACAACAATGAACCCATTAAGAAAAATCTACTGCAGGACCTTTCAGAAGGTCTTTCATATTGCAATCCCTTTTCTTCCATACCGGAAGCCGAAGATCGTCGGCAGCGTCAGTGAACTTCCTGATATCATCCGCAGGCACAAATGCAGCCGGGTCCTCATCATCACAGATCAGGGGATCATGAAACTGGGACTTACCAAACGTCTTGAAAAAGCGCTGAACCGCGCGGAAATCCCCTATACGCTTTACGACCGTACGGTAGCCAATCCTACTACTGTCAATGTAGCGGAAGCGCTGGAACTGTATATTCAGGACGGATGCGACGCCATCATCGGATTCGGAGGCGGTTCCAGTATGGACTGCGCCAAGGCGGTCGGGGCAAGGGCAGTAAAACCGAACCAGTCGCTTGCCAGAATGAAAGGAATCCTAAAAGTCCACAAAAGACTTCCGCTTCTGATGGCTGTTCCCACCACTGCGGGAACCGGAAGCGAAACAACTCTCGCCTCAGTGATCACAGACGCCGAGACCAGACATAAATACGCCATCAACGATTTTCCGCTGATTCCCAGATACGCTGTACTGGATCCGAAAGTCACTTTGAGCCTGCCACCCTTTATCACAGCCACCACGGGCATGGACGCCCTTACCCATGCAGTCGAGGCTTATATCGGGAATTCCACCACGATCGATACCCGAAAAGACGCCCTCAAGGCCGTGAAGCTGATTTTCGAAAATATCGACGACGCATACTCCCACGGAGACGACGTTACCGCCAGAAGGAATATGCTTCACGCGTCCTTCTATGCAGGCTGCGCTTTCACCAAATCCTATGTGGGATACGTTCATGCAGTCGCCCATTCCCTCGGCGGTGAATATAACGTGCCTCACGGTTACGCCAACGCCGTGATCCTTCCCATGGTACTCAGAGAATACGGTTCAACAATTACCGCCAAACTCCGCAGACTGGCTCTTTCCGCCGGTATCGCCCAAAAGGACACGCCTGCTGAGGAGGCTGCGGAAAGTTTCATCTCCGCCATTGAGGATATGAAGAAACGTTTCCGGATCGGCGACACCATTCCGGAAATTCAGGAAACAGATATTCCCAAGCTGGCGCACTACGCGGATAAGGAAGCCAATCCGCTCTATCCTGTGCCGAAGCTTATGGACGCCCGCCAGCTGGAGAAGTTCTATTATATGCTGATGGAGAAGCCGGAGTCCTGGGCGGGATCCGGTTCCGATAATGAAATTTCTGGTAATGCAGAAAAAGAAACTGAACAGGAGGCCGATACCAATGAATGAAACAGAGATCAGAGAACTGGTTGAAAGACAACGTTCTTATTTCCTGACCGGGGCCACCCTGCCTGTGGAGGCGCGTATAGAAGCCCTGAAAAAACTGAAAGCCTGCATTCAGGAACACGAACAGGAAATCAACGAAGCGTTGAAAGCCGATCTGGGAAAAGGCGCTTTTGAATCCTATATATGCGAAACAGGCCTTGTCTTAAGCGAACTGACCTACATGATCAAAAACACGCCGGAGTATGCAAAAGAGATCACGGTGCGCACCCCTCTTGCGCAGTTTGCTTCCAGAAGCTACAAAAAGCCTTCTCCATACGGCGTGGTGCTTATCATGAGTCCCTGGAACTATCCGTTCCTTCTCAGTATCGATCCGCTGGTTGACGCCATTGCTGCCGGAAACACCGCGGTCATAAAACCCAGCGCCTACTCGCCCAATACCGGCAGAGTCATCGACAGGATCATAAGCCTTTGTTTCGACCGTTTCCACGCTGCGGTTGTCACCGGCGGCCGGGAGGAAAATACCAGCCTTCTTAACGAACATTTTGATTATATCTTTTTCACAGGAAGCCAGCATGTGGGCCGGGAGGTTATGACAAAAGCAGCGCGCCATCTTACCCCCGTCACGCTGGAACTGGGCGGCAAGAGCCCCTGTATCGTGGATAAAACTGCCAATCTGAAGCTTGCGGCACGGAGGATCGTATTCGGAAAATTCCTGAACTGCGGACAGACCTGCGTTGCTCCGGATTATATCTACTGCGACAGAGAGATCAAGGACGATCTGATCCGTTATATCCAGAAACAGATCAGAAAACAGTTTTCCTCTGCGCCGTTAAACAACAGAAATTATGGAAAGATCATCAATGAGAAACATTTCAACAGGATCATGGGGCTGATCGATACCGAAAAAGTTGTATGCGGCGGGGACAGCAGTCCGGAAACCCTTCAGATCGCTCCTACGGTTATGGACAACGTTACGTTTGAGGACGCCGTCATGCAGGAAGAGATCTTCGGTCCCGTCCTGCCTGTTCTCACCTATGATACACTGGAGGAGGCAGTGGCGAAGATCAACACCATGGCCCATCCTCTGGCGCTCTATATCTTTACCTCAGACAAAAAGGCGGCCGAACAGGTCACTTCCGGATGCAATTACGGCGGCGGATGCATCAACGACACCATTATCCATCTGGCGACCACAGAGATGGGATTCGGCGGATTCGGAGAAAGCGGCATGGGATCCTATCACGGAAAACAGGGATTCGATACCTTCACCCATTACAAGAGTATTGTGGACAAGAAGACATGGATCGACCTTCCCATGCGTTACCAGCCCTACAGAAAAGCCAACGAAAAACTGATAAGAAAATTCCTGAAATAAAATTTTCTTTCCCAGCAGCCAAAAGGCACCGGTCGTTACTGACCGGTGCCTTTGCTTAAAACCGCCCTCTCCGCTTCTCCCAGGAAAGAGAGAGAACCGAAGATCACGATCACATCCTCCGGAGACGCCTGAGAAAGCGTTTTCTCCACTGCATCCGCGATGCTTTTCGCTGCTTCCACCGAAGGGTTCACCCTTGCCACTTCTTCTTTCAGCGTTTCCGCCGGAGTTGCTCTTACATTATCCGGAGTCTCTACTGTGATAATATGTTCCGCCAGCGGCGCTGTAAGTTCGATCACCTTCTCATGATCCTTGTCCCGGAACATTCCGAAGATATAGCGCAGCGTCCTGCCGGAAAAATACTGTTCCAGAGAAG
>CALWGI010000018.1 GCA_944380045.1 uncultured Blautia sp. | reverse complement strand
TTTCACGCCCATTTCCGGCTGCAGTTCATATCTGGTAACCGTAGGACCGCAGCTTACGTTAGTCACAGTGACATTCACGCCGAAATTATGAAGAGTTTCCTGGAGTTTCTGCGCGGTTTTCCGAAGATGCGCGTCAGAATCCCCCTTACTCTGTCCGCTCCCTCTCTTCAGGAGCTTCAGCGGAGGGAAATAGTATTTCCTCTTCGGCTGCTCTTCCCTGGCGCCGATCTCATGCCGGATATTCCGGATACCGCTCTCGATCTCCTTCTGGGAGGAACGGGGATTCTTCCTGTGGGAAGCTGCCGCCGCTTCCTCACCGGCTGACTCAGGAGAACCATCCGCTGTGCCGGAAGTTTCCGCGACGTCCGCCGCAGATGTTTTCGCTCTTTCACCTGCCGTCCTGTGGCCTGCGGCCGGATCCAGGTGTGCAGAGTGATCGTCAACGTCGTCCTCCGCTGCAGAAAAATCCACAGAAATATCGTCGTCCATGGTGTCATCGGAATAAAGGATATCGTCGCTTACAGAAGCCGCAGTTTCGACGGACGGTTCCGATCTGTGGATCTCAAATTCCAGCTGTCCCCCGCTGTCTTCCTTCGTCTCCACGACAGCTTCCGGAACTTCGTCCTTCGCTGATGCTTTTGATTTTTTGTCCAGATTGAATTTAAGATTGGTTCCTTCAAGGAAACCACGCCCGGAACTCTTCTTTGCGGCCTTCTTTGCGCTTTTTGGTTCAACTTCAGCAAATTCCGCGTCGTCGGCGATTTCATCCTCCGCCGCTTCTTTTTCTTCCGCGAGAGCGGCTTCCAGTTCCTGGATACGCGCTGCATGACGAGCCTCTCTCTTCTGCCTCTTCTCCTGCTGGCGGAGTTCCTTCTTCAGATCACGCTCCGGCTGTCCTTCCATATATCTTTCATGACTGTCATGTGCGAAGGCCAGGATCCCGTCCCAGATCTTAAAAAGAAATCCGAAAAAGGAACGCTGGGTGATCAGGATCAGTGTGATGAGAAGGACCATGATAATGATGATATATCCTCCCGCCACGCCGAAGGCCGAGGTGGAAGAAATGCAGACTGCTCCGCCGATCACGCCGCCTCCCGTCCTGTAGCCGGAACAGAGAGCATAGTAATCCGCCAGCGTGGTGCTCCTCATATATCCCTCGGTAAGAAGCTGCACAAGTCCGCATAAAAAGGCGAAAAACACCACGGCGGCAAGAAGCTTCTTATATGCAAGAAGGTTCTTCCTGTTGGAGATAAGAAAAACAGCTCCGAGGAAGAGTATGACCGGGAAAATATAGGCGAGAAGCCCCATTACGCCGAAACATACCGCGCTGATGGTATCTCCTACCACGCCGCCCATTCCCAGGTTGCTGATCACAAGGATCATGGCGGCGGCAAGAACGATCAGAAGAATGATCTCCGTCTGAAAACCGCCGGATACACTCTTTTTCCCGGAAGAGCCTTTTCTTCCTGACGGCGTTCTCTTCGCCGGAGTCCTTGTATTTCTTTTAGTTCTCTGATTTTTTGATGCTGCCATGCTAAGGCATCCCTCCTGTTGCTTATTTATACCTGCGACGGACTGCGCCGTCGCTCCCCTGTTTCAAAAAATACGCAAAGCATCCGTCCCGGCGTCACACGATCAGGTAACCTGTCATCAGCGACAGGAATCCGGCCAGGAAACAGTAAAATGCAAAATAGCGGAATTTCCCCTTCTGCACAAGTCTCAGAAGAAAACGGATCACGAAATATCCCACAACCGCCGAAATGATCATGCCCAGCACGTAGGTGAATCCCATGCCTACCGTCATCTCCGGGGATCCGAACTCTCCCAGTTCCACGATCAGAGCGCCCACAATGGCGGGGATGGAAAGAATATAGGAATATTTCACCGCAAAAGTCCTGGTGAATCCTCCGAGAAGCCCTGCCGAGATGGTGAGTCCGCTCCTGGAAAGGCCGGGAAATACCGCGAGTCCCTGGCAGATTCCGATCCACATGGCGTTGCCGTAATTCGCGTCTCTGGCAGCCTTGCTTCCGCCGATGCCGCTCAGATCCACAACCAGCAGGATCACTCCTGTGATGAGGATCCCCGCTCCCGGGATCAGACGGGAAGCCGCCGCAAGCGCCACCAGTCTCCTCGCCGCAAAGCCAATGGCAACGGTGGGAATCATGGAAACAAGAAGAAGAACCGCGAATTTCCTGTAGGTATTGCTTATGATCTTCGTATAGTGAAGACTCTCGGCTGATCTTCTGTTATGTATATAGAGAGATATATTCCCTACAATGTCCAGTATCATCTCCAGAGTTTCCGCGGCCAGATGGGAAATATCCTTCCAGAATGTAAGGATTACCGCGGCCAGCGTTCCGAAATGCAGCATGACCTCCAGCAGCACTCCGGGTCCTCTCTCTATGCCGAGAAATTCCTGGATCACACAGAGATGGCCAAAACTGCTCACCGGCAGGAATTCCAGGATTCCCTGGAGAATCGCCAGCAGAATTACATATAAAACAAACATGGTATTTACCTTTTCCTCTTATTTTAGAAGGTCGCGGGACGTTTCGCCGTACGACCCTGTTTTGTTCCAAATCTTAAACATTATATCATAATATCTTTGAAGATACAAGCAATCCCTGTCGGAAAGCGAACATGTGAGCGGTGTCATAAAAAAACCGGCTTCCCCGCAGGCGGAACAATTCTGTCCCGCCCGGAGGAAACCGGCCGATCATCCGGAATTACTCAATCTCTGGATCCCGGATCATATAATGTTTTATTTTGCGTGAGGCAGTCTCTCGTCGATCATGTTCATCAGATGATCTGTGCAGTGAAGCGGAGCTACGAACTCTCCGTCAGCTGCGGCTACAAGCTTGGCGTCCCTGCATTCAAGAACTCCGCCGTAGATCTCGCCCATTTCCGCATAGCGGTAAACAGGAAGTTTATCATTCATCTCATCGGAGATATCCTCAACATCGTCGAACGGCATTTCCACTTCGTATACATGAGCAAGCTCTGCTGCAACTTCCCAGTTGGAGAATACAACATCCTCTTCAATAGCCTGTTCCACAACCTGCAGTCTGCGCTCTGTATTGGTGAAGGTACCGTAGGTGGAAGCGAATCCTGTTCCCGGGATCACAACATCTGCCAGCTTGGCTGTCTCTGTCATGTGGGTATCGCATACCATCAGGAATACAAGATTCTTCAGAAGCTCGGTGTCCGGATCCTCGCCGAATACCAGAAGGGCTTTCACACCTTCCAGAGCTTCCGCGCCTGCTGTGATGCCAAGATCGATGATACCCTGGCTGTTGTTCTTAGCCTTCAGCATCAGGACGCCGTCGCGGGCTTTTCCGATGTGGCCGGAAACAACTGCGATATCACCCAGAAGAACAGCAGCCTCTGTGCTTACTACGTTCTGCTGGAATACGATCATTGCTTTCTTCGCGTTCGCATAGAGCTCTGCGACAGCTTTCGCCTCGTCAGATACAGCGGCAGCCTCTACAGAAGCCTTGAATTCATCATAGCCTTCTGTTCCTGCTCCCTTGCCCATATCAACAAGAGCTTTGGCAACGCCCTTGAGGAATCCGAGGGTGTTGTCTGTCTCAACAGTCTGATATACGAAGCTCATATGATCCTGAGCGTATCCTTCCGGATTGATGAGGATCACTTTCGCGCCGTTCTTCGCGGCTTCTTTCAGTTTCAGGCGGATCACCTGATTCTCTTTTGCGATGAAGCCTGCGCAGAGGATCACCTCAGCGGAAAGCAGCTCGTCGATGGTGTTCGGAGATGCGTTTACGCCGAGAACCTTCTCCAGACCGTTTTCTCTGTTGTTGAGGCAGAGTGTCTTAGCGCCGATAGCGTCGGCGAATTTCTTGATCACATAAGCCTCTTCATTGGTATATCTGTCGGAAATCGCTACTGCCACTGCGTCCTTGCCGTACTTCGCGGCAAGAGCCTCTGCCTTCTTGGCGGTGAGCATGAACGCCTCGTGATAGTCAACTTCTGTAAGTTTGCCGTCTTTTCTTGCCATGGGCTCCAGAAGCTTGCCTTCCATTACAGAGCAGTCGAAGCCGAATTTGCCTCTGCCGCAGAGAAGTCCCTTGTTCACAGCGCCCTCTCTGTCCGGAACAGCCTTAACCAGCATATCGCCGTAAGTCTCCAGATGCATGGAGCATCCAACAGAACAGTACGCGCATGT
Organism: uncultured Blautia sp.; assembly: GCA_944380045.1. GTDB lineage: Bacteria > Bacillota > Clostridia > Lachnospirales > Lachnospiraceae > Blautia_A. The sequence goes on along the minus strand of CALWGI010000018.1, from coordinate 18,578 downwards.
TGTATCTGTAGCCTCTGTATCCAGCGGAACAGATTTTTCCAGGGAAAGATTCTCCTGAAGAGCTCCTGTGGGGCATACGCTTACGCACTGGCCGCAGGAGATACATCCTGTCTCGGTAAGCGGCTGCTCGAGAGCCGGCATAACAACAGTATCAAATCCACGTTTCACAAGACCGAGAGCTCCTACGCCCATAACCTCGTCGCAGGCACGTACGCAGAGTCCGCAGAGGATACACTTGTTGGGATCTCTCAGGATGAACGGATGCTCGTCGTGATAGTCCACTTCGTTCACATCGCCTGCGAAACGGTCCGGATCCACGTTATACATATTCGCGTAAGAGATCAGCTTACACTCGAAGTAATCTTTACATCCGCATTCCAGACAGCGGTGAGCTTCCTCTACTGCCTGATCCTCGTCGTATCCGAAAACAACCTCGGTGAAGTTATCTTTTCTCTCTTCCGCGTTAAGCTGCTCCATAGTCGGACGGCACATTCTCTCACGGTCCTCGAAAGTAGCCGGAGTAACGTCCTTCTTGGTCACATAGTAGTTGGGCTCATATTTGATCTCTTCGCCGCGGAGATAAGCGTCTACGATCAGATAGCTCTTCTTCGCGTCGCCGATGGACTCAACAGCGATGGAGATCTTGTCGTTACCGCAGTCGCCGCCGGCGAATACGCCCGGGATAGCGGTCATATAGGTATCCTTGTCGTATACAAGGCCGCCCTTCCTGGTGAGTTCCACGCCGTCGATGCCTTCCGCGTTTACTCTCTGTCCGATAGCCAGGATAACGGTGTCGACGTCGATGGTCTCTGTCTTGCCCTCTACCGGGATGGGCGCGCGTCTTCCGGATGCATCCGGCTCGCCCAGTTCCATAACCTGAAGAACCATCTGACGGCAGTGTCCGTCTTCATCAGAGATGATCTCAAGAGGATTGGTCAGGTTCAGGAAGATAACGCCCTCCTCCTCTGCCTCTTCGATCTCCAGCATATCCGCGGGCATCTCGTCCTTGGTTCTTCTGTAGATATTGTAAACCTTGTCAGCGCCCAGACGTACTGCTGTACGGCAGGCGTCCATAGCGGTGTTACCGCCGCCGACGATGGCAACTTTCTTGCCCAGGTCGATGGGCTCGTTGCGTACAACCTTGCGCAGGAAGTCGATACCGCCGATCACGCCTTTGGCGTCTTCGCCCTTGCAGCGAACGCCTGTGGAAACCCACGCGCCGATACCAACGCATACAGCGTCGAAATCTCTGCGGATAGTCTCAAAGGAAATGTCCTCGCCGATCTTGGTGTTGGTGACCATGGTCACGCCCATTTTCTCAAGGACAGCGATCTCCTCGTCAAGAACTTCTTTGGGCAGACGGTATTCCGGAATACCATAGCGGAGCATACCGCCAAGTTTTGGCATTGCCTCATAAATAGTAACGTCGTGGCCCAGCTGGCGAAGGAAGTAAGCCATGGAGATACCGTAAGGTCCGCCGCCGATCACTGCAACGTTCTTGCCGGTATCCGGCTCGCACTCCGGAACGAAGGGATCTTCGCCGAACTCGTCTGTATCAGCGGCGAATCTCTTCAGGTTCGCGATCGCGATGGGCTCGTCCACCATACCGCGGCGGCAAGCTGTCTCGCAGGGATGCGGACACACACGTCCGATAGCGCCCGGAAGGGGGATATTCTCTCTGATCAGCTTGATAGCTTCCTCATACTGTCCGTTGGCGATCAGGCCCACATAGCCCTGGCAGTCTGTGCCTGCCGGACATGCCAGCATACAGGGCGGACGGCAGTCTCCCTTGTGGTTGGAAAGAAGAAGCTCAAGGTTCGTCTTTCTGGATTCAATGACACGGGGCGTATTGGTATGTATTACCATATTCGGCGCAATCTCTGTTGCGCAGGCTTTCCAGAGTTTCGGATTGCCTTCCTGCTCTACCACGCACAGGCCGCACGCGCCGTAGATTTCTGTTCTCTCATCATAGCAGAGAGTAGGAATAAAGATGTCGTTCTCTCTGCAGACTTCGAGGATGGTCTGTCCGGGAAGCCCGTAGACCTCTTTTCCGTCGATGTTTAATCTGTATTTATTCACGTCTACACCTCCTATTAAACTCTCTTTACTGCGCCAAATTTACAGGATTCCTCACACTTGCCGCACTTAATGCAGACAGCGGGATCGATCTTATGCTGCTGTTTCTTCTCGCCGCTGATCGCGCCCACCGGACAGTGTCTTGCGCAGGCTGTACAGCCCTTGCAGTCCTCTGTGATCTCATAGTGGATGAGAGCCTTACAGGATTTTGCAGTACATTTGTGGTTGTAAATGTGATCCTCATATTCATTGCGGAAATAACGGAGTGTGGTGAGTACCGGGTTGGGAGCTGTCTGGCCCAGACCGCACATAGCGCCGTCTTTGATCTTGGCCGCAAGCTCTTCCAGAAGCTCGATGTCGCCGTCTTTTCCTTCGCCTCTGGTGATCCTCTCAAGGATCTCCAGCATTCTCTTGGTACCGATACGGCAGTAGTTACATTTACCGCAGGATTCTTTTCTTGTGAAGTCAAGGAAGAAGCGCGCCATATCAACCATACAGGTGTCTTCGTCCATAACGATCATACCGCCGGATCCCACGATAGCGCCTGTCTTATTGATATCCTCATATGTAACCGGGGTATCGATAAGGTCTGCCGGGATACATCCGCCGGAGGGACCGCCCATCTGAACAGCCTTGAACTTCTTGTCGTTCTTGATGCCGCCGCCGATATCGTAGATAACTTCGCGGAGAGTCATTCCCATGGGAACCTCGACCAGACCGCCCTTCTTGATCTTGCCGGCAAGGGCGAATACCTTGGAACCGTTGGACTTCTCAGAACCCTTGGCCGCGAAGGCTTCACCGCCGTTGGCGATGATCCATGCCACGTTGGCGTATGTCTCTACGTTATTGATGTTGGTGGGAAGTTTCCAGTAACCCTTGGCTGCCGGGAACGGAGGTTTCAGACGCGGCATACCGCGCTCGCCTTCCAGAGACGCGATCAGAGCTGTCTCCTCGCCGCATACGAATGCGCCCGCGCCGGCTTTGATGCGGATATCAAAATTAAAGTCTGTGCCGAAAAGATTCTTACCCAGGAATCCTTTCTCTCTTGCCTGCTCCATGGCGATCTCCAGACGGGCGATTGCCAGAGGATACTCGGCACGGCAGTAGATGATGCCTTCTGTAGCGCCTGCGGCGAAACCGCCGATGATCATGCCTTCCAGTACGGAATGGGGATCTCCCTCAAGTACGGAACGGTCCATGAATGCGCCCGGGTCGCCTTCGTCCGCGTTACAGACCATGTATTTCTGCGCGCCCTTGTTTGACTTGATCGCGTTCCATTTGAACCAGGTGGGGAATCCGGCGCCGCCTCGTCCGCGGAGTCCGGAGATCTTGATCTCCTCGATGACGTCGTCCGGCGTCATGGAGGTAACTACCTTCCTGGCCGCTTCGTATCCGCCCACTGCTATGTACTCTTCGATCCTCTCGGGATTGATCTGTCCGCAGTGACGGAGAACGATTCTCTGCTGCTGGGAAAGAAACGCCTGATCCTCCTCGGGGATCATGTATTTCTCTACAGGCTTACCGCCGATAAGATGCTCGTTTACGATCTCTTCCACCTTATCTGTGGTACATTTCACATATCTAGCCTCCAGAGCTCCCTCATCATTGTATACGTCAACGATGGGCTCCAGATAACAGGTTCCGATACATCCTGTCTTGTCAATGACAACGTTTGTCAGATTCTTCTCTGCTGTGATGCGCTCAAACTCATTAGAGGTCTTCTTCGCTCCGGTAGCAATACCACAGCTGCCCTGTCCTACAACAACCTTCATATCTCTGCCTCCTATGCGTTCTTTGCTTTATAATCGTCAAGAATCTTCGTAACAGAAGATTTCGTCAGGTTTCCGTATGTTTCCTCTCCGTCTGTTGACTTAACCATCATTACAGGGGCAAGGGAGCAGCATCCGAGACAGGCCACATTATTCAATGTGAACAGTCCGTCCTCTGTCGTCTCTCCGTCCTTGATTCCGAGATGTTCGCAGACAGCCTCCTCGATCATGTCAGAGCCGTTTACATGACAGGCTGTACCTTTGCAGAGCATGATCAGGTACTTGCCTACAGGCTGTAAACGGAACTGAGCATAGAATGTAGCGACACCATAGATCTTCGCCGGCATGATACCGGTTCTTTCCGAGATGTAGTTAATGGCATCCAGGGAAAGATAGCCGTAGATATCCTGGGTCTGCTGAAGAATGGTGATGAGGCTTCCGGGCACTTTGGCGTATTTCTCCAGTACCGGAGCCAATTCAGCGAACTCCGCGTTTCCGCTGTTCTGACATCCACACGTATTGCTCATATGTTTTGTCCCTCCTGTATAAATAATTTAAGCGTTTCTGTCCAGTATTTCACAGGCGCGGTGCGCCTCTGAACAGTTTGTGAAAAAATTACCGCTCATTCTATAGCATTATACCACAAAAGAAGGGACAGTCAAAGAAAAAAACAGCTGTTTTCACAAAAAATCATGAAAAAAACTATTGACTTCTCCTGATTTTTGTTTTTTCTTTTCTTCAATCAGACTGTGAAGCTTCTTCAGGGCCTCTCTGATCCCGCCGACCTCGTCGATCAGGCCCTCCTCCACCGCCTCTTTTCCCTCAAGCATGGTGCCGACGTCCTTTACAAGCTGGGTGGTATCCAGCATAAGCTCCTCAAGGCGTTCCTGGGTGATCCGGGAATGCCCCGCGATAAAGGACGTGATCCTGTCCTGGATCTTTTCCATGTTCCGGTAGGTCTGGGCCACGCCGATGAATGTCCCGCTGCTGCGCACCGGATGGATCACCATGGTGGCGCTGGGCACCACGAAAGAATAATCCGCGGACACCGCCATGGGCACGCCGATGGAATGGCCGCCGCCCAGCACAAGGGAGACCGTGGGAATACTGAGGGAAGCGATCATCTCCGCGATGGCAAGCCCGGCCTCCACGTCTCCGCCCACGGTGTTCAGAAGGACAAGGAGTCCTTCGATTTCCTCGTCATCCTCCACCAGGGCAAGCTTCGGCAGCACATGCTCGTACTTGGTGGTCTTGCTCTGGGAGGGCGCGGATTCATGGCCTTCCACCTCGCCGATGATGGTCAGAAGCTCCACCCTGCGCTTCCCTTCGTTTTTGTCGAGGACCACCTGGCCCATCTCCCGGATCTGGTCGTTCTTCTGGTCTTCTTTGTCGAGACGCTGTTTTTCTTCTTCGTTTCTGGTTCCGGACATAAAAATACCTCCATTCTGGTTATGGAGGTATTCTTTGCAGTAAGTATAAATTTTATACCATTCAGCCGCTCTACGGCTCGATTATTCGAATTTCGGAAACGGATTGACCGAGTCAATCCGGGGAGGAGAAATTTCGGATTCTCCTCAATTACTCCTCCCAATTATGCCATACGTCTGTGACGTCGTCGTCGTCATCCAGGAGGTCAAGGGTCTTCTGCAGGTTCTTGATATCTTTTTCATCGGTAAGCTGCACATAAGTCTGGGGAACCATGGCAACCTGCGCTTCCACCATGGGAACGCCGGCTGTTTCCAGAGCTTCCCGCACAGCGCTGAAATCATCCGGAGAGGTGAGCACTTCATAGCTGTCCTCTTCCTCGGAGAAGTCCTCCGCGCCCGCGTCCAGAGCCGCCATCATCAGCTCGTCCGCGTCCATCTCACACTCTTCCTTGTCGATGATGATCTGGCCCTTCTGGTCGAACATGAAGGAGACGCAGCCCTGGGTTCCGATGCTTCCGTAACCCTTGGTAAAGGCGTTCCTTACGTTGCTGGCGGTACGGTTCTTATTGTCTGTAAGAGTCTCCACGATAATAGCGACGCCGTTGGGGCCGTAGCCTTCGTAGGTGGCGCGCTCGTAGTTGTCCGCGGAATCCGCTCCGGCAGCCTTCTTGATGCCTCTTTCAATCGTATCGTTGGGCATGTTGTTGGCTTTCGCCTTGGCGATCACATCGCGGAGCTTGCTGTTATTATTCGGATCGGGACCGCCCGCCTTCACAGCCATAACGATCTCACGTCCGATCACGGTGAAGATCTTGCCCTTCTTGGCGTCGTTCTTCTCCTTTTTATGCTTTATGTTCGCGAATTTTGAATGTCCTGACATTGTTCACTCTCTCCTTTAGTGTCTTTCTCATTTATTTTTTCCGCCCGTACTTTTCCTATGGTCCTGTTTCCAAGGGAAAGGATCTTGAAGCGGTATCCGTACGCAGTGATCTCCTGATCCAGGTCGCTGTCTGAAGGGATGTGTCCCAGAAGCTCCGTGAGAAGCCCGTTCAGGGTCTCCATCTCCACGTCGCCGAAACTGATCCCCAGTTCCTCCTCGACATCTTCCAGTTCCGCGAAGCCGTCGATCAGCACGCTGTTGTCCTTCTGGGTGCGGATCGCGTCCTCATCCTCGTCATACTCATCCAGGATCTCGCCCACGATCTCCTCCAGAATATCCTCCATGGTAACGATGCCCGCCGTCTGTCCGTACTCGTCCACAACCACCGCGATATGGTCGTGCTTCATCTGCATGGTGCGGAACAGCTTGCTGATGCTTCCCGTCTCGGGAACAAAAGCCGCCTTGCGGATCAGCCCCGGGATCTCTTTCAGAGGCTTATATCTGGCCCAGCTGTTCTGGGTGCTGAACTTAAGGGTGTCCTTATAGTGGATCAGGCCCAGGATATCATCCATATCCTCGCCGTAAACAGGATACCGGGAATCTCCCTCCTCCAGCATACGGTCCACGATGTCTTTCAGAAGCTCGTCCTGCCCGAAAGCGACCACGCTGGTCCTGTGGGTCATGATGTCTCCCGCCTTGGTATCGGTAAAGGAAATGATGTTCTGGATCATCTCCGCCTCGTTCTTCTCGATGACTCCCTGTTCATGAGCCTCGTCTACCATGGAAATGATCTCTTCCTCCGTCACCGCCTCCTGCTGATCCTTCACGGAAACGCCGAAGATCGCCGCGGAAATGCGGGCAAGCCATGTGATAAACCTGGTAATCGGATAAAGAACTGTAACAACTCCATAGACCAGGCTCACATAGCGGAACGCATAGTCCCTGGCCCGGTAGGTTCCGATCCGGCGGAACATGAGGATCCCGAAAGCCGCCAGAAAGATCACACAGAGGACCGCCACCGGCACAAGTACCGGAAAATGCTCTATGTAATGGTGGAGCACGCCCACCAGCGGCGGTATCAGAGATACGCCGGTAAGGATTCCCGAAGCTGTTACGATCAGCGGAATGGCGTTGATGTATCTCTCCGGTTCGTCGATCAGCTTCTTAAGAAGCCTGGCTTTCCGGTCGCCCTCCTCTGACATTTTCTCAATTTCATTTTCACTCAGGCCTCTGATCGCCGCGGCAAACCCGTACAGGATACCGTTCAGCAGGATCAGAACCACCAGAATGACAAGCCCCAGAAGGGGCATTCGACTGCCATCGTCCATATGGTATTCACTTATTCCTTCCTGTTTATTACTCCCGCCGTGATAAAACGCGGGTATCTGTGTGCAACTGCATAAACACTGATAAAATATAGCACTTTCCATGCAGTTCGTCAAGAATTCCTTCAAAAACACGGCTCCCGGCCTCAAAAACTCAGCTCCAGGCTGATCTCAAGGGCGTGATTCACCTTATCCAGCATATTCTGGTCCAGATGGCACACCTTATCCTTCAGTCTCCTTTTGTCAATGGTGCGCAGCTGTTCCAAAAGGATCACCGAGTCCTTCTCGATCCCGTACGCCGAGGCGTCGATCTCGATATGTGTAGGCAGCTTCGCCTTGTTCATCTTCGAGGTGATAGCCGCGCAGATCACGGTGGGGCTGTGACGGTTTCCCACGTCGTTCTGAATGATCAGCACCGGGCGGATCCCGCCCTGCTCGCTTCCGATCACAGGCCTCAGATCTGCATAATATATGTCCCCTCTTTTAATTACCACACAATTCACACTCCGATTCTGTTTTCTCTGATTCAGTATTTCCAGATTTCTCCTGTGTATACATGCGTGGCTTTTTATATATGCCGGCCGGACGGTCCACCCCGTCCTGTTACCGTGTTCTTTTCATTTATTCAAAGAACGTAAGATCTCCCCATTCCTTTCCATCCTTTAAGTACACCCGCGGAACTCTTTTGGAGATACAGCAGGCGAATTCATAGGAAAAACGTCCCGACAGATCGCCGAATTCCTCCATGGTGATACATTCGTCTCCGTCTTTTCCGATCAGCGTCACTTCGTCTCCCGGCTCCACATCCGGGATATCCGTCACGTCCGCCATGAACTGGTCCATGCACACCCTTCCCAGGATGCGCGCCTTCTTCCCGCGGATCAGAACCCAGCCTTTGTTGGAAAGCCCGCGGGGATAACCGTCCGCGTAGCCCACAGGGATCGTGGCCACACGCACCGGGCCGTCGGCGACAAAGGTCCCTCCGTAGCTCACCGCGTCTCCCTTATCGATCCATTTCACAAAGCTCACATGGCTCTTAAGCTCCAACGCCGGCGTAAGCTTCACGATATCTCTCTCCACCTCAGAAGAAGGATAGATGCCGTAGATCGTGATCCCCGCTCTCACCGCGTCCAGATTGGCCTCTTTCACCCGGATGATGCCCGCGCTGTTGGAACAGTGCTTCATGGGGATATGGATCCCCTCCTGCTCCAGAAGGGCAGCAAACTTAAGATAACGGTCCAGCTGCGCCATGGCGGGGCTTCTGTCCGTCTCGTCCGCCCTGGCGAAATGAGTAAACATTCCCTCTATCTCCAGATTCTGAAGATCCCGGATCCTGCGGATCTCTTCTACGCTTTCCGGAACATCGGCGAAACCGATCCGTCCCATCCCCGTATCCAGGCCGAGATGAATATGTACCGTCTTTCCCTGGCGCACCGCTTCCCTGGAAAGCTTCTCCGCCATAGGATAATCTGAAACAGTCAGACGGATCCCCCCGGCGATCATTTCCGGAAAATATTCCTCAAACACAATTCCCAGGATCAGCACCGGCTTCGTCACGCCGCTTTCCCTGAGCTGAAGTGCCTCTTCCGGGGTTGCCACGGCAAATCCCCAGATATAATCGTAATCATGGATCAGAGCCGCGATGGCCTGCGCGCCGTGACCGTATCCGTCCGCCTTGATCACCGCGACGATCTTCGTCTCCGGCGAAATATTCCTGTGCATTTCTTCAAAGTTATGAGCAATGGCGTCCAGAGACACCACTGCTTTTATTCTGTCATACCTTTTCATGGTTTCCTCCATCCTGTAATACAAAGGATATTTCCGGGATCAGGTCTCCCGCCTTCATTCCGTATATCCCTTTTTTCTCCGCCGCCCGGTCTCCCGCGCGCCCGTGGATAAAAACGCCCAGGGCCGCGACTTTGGCAGGATCCACTTCCTCATACCCGGCGCCGGCAAACATACACCGCATCCCGGCAAGGACGCCGGCAAGGACGTCTCCGCTTCCCGCAGTACCCATACCCGCGTTGCCGCTTAAATTGATCCAGGCGTTCCCCTCCGGTCCGGCGGTAACCGTACATGCGTCCTTCAGCACGCAGACCGTGCCGGTCTCTCCGGCCAGGGAAACAGCAGAACCTGTTCTGTCTTTTATGATCTCATCCGCCGGTTTTCCCGTAAGACGGCTCATCTCTCCGATATGGGGCGTAAGCGTCACATGGGCCCCCAGCCATTTCCTCCACTGCGGATGGTCCGAAAGCAGATTCAGTCCGTCCGCGTCCAGGATCACAGGTTTTCTGTCTTCCCATGCCCGGCGAAGGAACCACTCCGCCTTATCCCGCGCTTTATCCCCTGTCCCCAGCCCGGGGCCCAGGATCAGCACGTCGCTCCACTGATACGCTTTCTCCTTTGCCTCATCGCTGTCGCCGCAGGTGATGATCGCCTCTGGAAGAAGAGTCTGCAGCGGGATCCTGTTCTCTTCGGCGGTGAAGATCCTCACCATCCCGGCTCCGGCGGCAAAAGCCGAAGCGCCGCACAGATAAGCCGCGCCGCACATACCCGGGCTTCCCGCCACGGCGAGGACTTTGCCGAAAGTACCCTTATTTCCGTCCGGCCTTCTCTCAGGAAGCATATCCAGATCCGATTCCTCCATATGCCGGAGGTTCCCGGGATCCGCCGGATCCCCGTAGATACCGATATCCGCCGTGACGGTCCTGCCTGCAAGCATACGCCCGGGATAGAGGCAGAGCCCCGCCTTCCTGTACCCGAAGGTAACCGTCAGGTCAGCCCGGAAGGCTGTCCCCAGCTCCATTCCCGTATCCCCGTCCACACCGGAGGGAATGTCCACAGCCACCTTCCATGCGGAACACTCATTCATCTGCCGGATCAGCTGCGCGTATCGGCCCTCCACCGGACGGGTCAGTCCCACGCCGAATACAGCGTCTACTATAGTAGTATATTCACTCCAGTCCGGGTTCATCACAACCGGCACCTGATATTTCTGCGCGATATGGAACTGGCGGGCGGTTTCTTCTGTAAATTTCTCCTGGTTTCCCGCCAGGAAGATCTCCGCTCTGTATCCGTGGAGAAAAAGGATCCTGGCGATCGCCGCGCCGTCACCTCCGTTATTGCCGCTTCCGCAGACGCAGAGGATGCGCTGTTCACTGTTCTCTCTCCCGAAAACGGCCTCCATCTCCTCCACGGTTTTCAGAGCGGCCCTCTCCATCAGCACACAGGAAGGAACGCCCATCTCCTCAATGGTCCTTCTGTCAAGTTCTTTCATTTCTCTGCAGGCAACGATTCTTCTCATATGATATCTCCCTGTATCAAAGAATGCTGCCCGTCCCGATCCATATATATGACTCCGGGGCAAAGCAGCATTCTGTCCTGTCTCGATTTATGCGTTGTTTTTTTCATCCTGTTCCCGCTGATACTGGCTGAGATTGTAGGACAGCCGCATCAGGCTCTCGGAAAGATGTACGTTCTCCACGATCACGTCCCCGGGAGTGTCAAGATCGATATGGGCGAAATTCCAGATCGCCTTGATACCGTTCCTGATCAGTATGTCCGCCATCTCCCCGGCCTTATTCTTGGGAAGGGTCAGGATCGCGATCTCAATGTGGTTATTCTTAAGAAATTCAGGAAGCTCGCTGATCATCCGGATCTCAATCCCTCTCACGGAGATCCCCTCCAGCACAGGGTTGACATCAAAGATACCCGCCAGCTTGAACCCTCTCTTCTCAAAATCACTGTAATTGGCAAGGGCCTGTCCCAGGTTGCCGGCTCCCACGATGATCATGGGATGAACGGTGTCCAGTCCGAGGATCTTGCCGATCTCTGTATATAAATATTTGACGTTATATCCATATCCCTGCTGTCCGAATCCGCCGAAATTATTCAGGTCCTGGCGGATCTGGGACGCTGTGACATGCATCTTCCGGCTGAGATCGTTGGAAGATATCCTCTCCACATTCTCCTCCAGAAGTTCACCAAGATAACGATAATAGCGGGGCAGCCGTTTGATCACTGCCTTAGAAATTTGTTTTGCCTCCACCATTGCTCCTCCTTACAGTTTCCTTCATAATTATAACGAATTGTTATTTTGATGTCAATTAAAGTTAACTTTCAACCTGATTTTTTTCGCCTTTTTTCTTTACAAAACCGCCTTCCCGGCTATATAATCTTAAGATGCCGGGGCGCGAAAAGCAGCCGCGCGCTTCTTTATTAAACCGCGTCCCCGTAATGTATATTTATACAAAAAGATACCGGAGGAATATCAATGATCTTATCATGTCAGGGCGTCAGCAAGGCCTTTGGAGAAAAAGTGATCCTGGACGACGCCTCTTTTCATATAGAGGAGCGGGAAAAAGCCGCCCTCATCGGAAACAACGGAGCGGGCAAGACCACGCTTCTTCGGATCATCATGGGCGAGATCCCCTCTGATTCCGGAACCGTGACTCTCGCGAAGGACAGCCGGATCGGATACCTTGCCCAGTACCAGGATATCCAGGGAGACCTTACGATCTACGAGGAGCTTCTCACCACCAAGCAGTACATCCTGGATATGGAAGACCGGATGCGCGCCATCGAAAAAGAGATGAAACACGCGGACGGCGGGGAACTGGAACATCTGATGAACGCCTATACCCGTCTCACCCACGAATTCGAGCTGGAAAACGGATACGCGTACAAAAGCGAGCTTACCGGAGTCCTTAAAGGCCTGGGATTCAGCGAAGAGGATTTCGGACAGAAAGTAGGGATCCTCTCCGGAGGACAGAAGACCCGGGTGGCTCTGGGCAAACTGCTTCTCTCCCGCCCGGACATCCTCCTTCTTGACGAGCCCACCAACCATCTGGATATGGAGAGCATCGCCTGGCTGGAAAACTACCTTCTGAATTATCCGGGAGCCGTATTCATCGTCTCCCACGACCGTTACTTCCTGGACAAAGTGGTAACGAAAGTCGTGGAGATCGAGGCGGGACACGTCACCTGTTTCCCCGGGAACTACTCTTCCTTCGCGGAGAAGAAAGCGCGCTTAAGAGACGCCCAGTATAAGGCCTATCTGAACCAGCAGAGAGAGATCAAACATCAGGAGGCTGTGATCGTCAAGCTGAAATCCTTTAACCGGGAGAAATCCATCCGCCGGGCGGAAAGCCGGGAAAAAATGCTGAACAAGATGCAGCGCATCGAGAAGCCTGTGGAGATCCAGACACAGATGCGCCTCTCCCTGGAGCCCAGGACAGTCAGCGGGAACGACGTGCTCACCGTAGAAAACCTGGCGAAAAGCTTCCCGGGGCAGCCGCTTTTTTCCAATGTATCCTTCCAGATCAAAAGAGGCGAACGGATCGCGCTGATCGGGAACAACGGAACAGGGAAAACCACTATGCTGAAGATCCTCAACGGACTTCTGGATCCCGATGAGGGAAGATATACCCTGGGGACCAAAGTCCAGATCGGTTACTACGATCAGGAACACCATGTGCTCCACAGCGACAAGACCATTTTCCAGGAGATCTCGGACGCCTACCCCACCCTCACGGAGACAGAGATCCGCAATATGCTGGCTGCGTTCCTGTTTACAGGAGAAGATGTTTTCAAGGAAATCTCTTCCCTTTCCGGCGGGGAAAGAGGCCGGGTATCCCTCGCCAAGCTGATGCTCTCCGAGGCAAACTTCCTGATCCTGGACGAGCCCACCAACCATCTGGACATCGCATCCAAGGAAATCCTGGAGGAAGCGCTGAACAGCTATACCGGAACCGTGCTCTACGTCTCCCACGACCGTTACTTTATCAACCAGACGGCAACAAGGATCCTGGATCTCACCAACCGCGCGGTGGTCAATTATATCGGGGATTACGACTATTATCTGGAGAAAAAAGAAGAACTCACGGAAAAGTACGCTCCTCATCAGGAAGAGACAATAGAAACGCCTTCCGCCGGCGCTGTTTCCGAGAGCAAGCTCACCTGGCAGCAGCAGAAAGAAGAACAGGCGCTGAAACGCAAAAAAGAAAACGAACTGAAAAAGACAGAACAGCGTATTGAGGAACTGGAGACAAGAGACCGGGAGATCGACGACACCCTCGTTCTTCCGGACGTGTGCACCGATCCCGGACGCTGCGCGGAACTGAGCAGAGAAAAAGACGCCATCCAGAAAGAACTGGAGGAACTGTATGAAAAATGGGAAGCCCTCGCATGAGGAGCTTCCCTTTTGTAATTGCGTATGAAAATATCAGTCGAGAAGATCGTCCAGCGTCTCTCTCACAGCCTTGATGAATTCCAGGCTGGAAAGCACCTTCGGATGTTTCAGGCTGGTGATCACGGCCAGGTCCTTGGTCATCTTTCCGTCTTCAATGGTGGAGACAACCGCTTTCTCCAGCTTATCCGCGAACGCTCTCAGCTCTTCGTTGCCGTCCAGTTCGCCCCTCTTTCTCAGGGCTCCCGTCCAGGCGAAGATCGTAGCCACGGAATTGGTGGAAGTCTCTTTGCCCTCCAGATGGCGGTAATAATGTCTCTGCACGGTGCCGTGAGCGGCCTCATACTCGTAATATCCGTCGGGAGAGACAAGTACGGAAGTCATCATGGCAAGAGAACCGAAGGCAGAGGAAACCATATCGCTCATCACGTCTCCGTCATAATTCTTGCAGGCCCAGATGAAACCGCCCTCCGCTTTCATCACGCGGGCAACGATGTCGTCGATGAGGCTGTAGAAATAAGTAAGTCCCGCTTTATCGAATTTCTCCTCGAATTCCTCTTCATAAATCCTCTGGAAAATCTCTTTGAACTTGGCGTCGTAGGTCTTGGAGATGGTGTCCTTGGCGCCGAACCACAGATCCTGCTTCGTATCAAGGGCGAAATTGAAGCAGCTTCTGGCGAAACTCTCCACGGAGGCTTCCATGTTGTGCATTCCCATCACAACGCCGGGAGTCTTAAACTCATGGATCAGAGAACGGGTCTCCTCTCCGTCTTCGGTGGTATAGACCAGCTCCGCCTTGCCCGGTTTATCCACGTGGAGTTCCGTATTCTTATAGATATCGCCGTAGGCGTGACGGGCAATGGTGATGGGTTTCTTCCAGTTGCGCACGCAGGGCTCGATCCCCTTCACCACAATGGGGGTACGGAAAACCGTGCCGTCCAGGATGGCGCGGATGGTGCCGTTGGGACTCTTGTACATCTTCTTCAGGTCGTATTCCTTCATGCGGGCGTGATTCGGCGTAATGGTGGCGCACTTCACAGCCACGCCGTACTTCTTCGTCGCTTCGGCGGCGTCCACAGTCACCTGGTCGTCCGTCTCGTTGCGGTGCTCCAGTCCCAGGTCATAATACTCTGTATTCAAATCAATATAAGGAAGAAGGAGTTCCTCTTTGATCATCTTCCAGAGGATCCTTGTCATCTCGTCTCCGTCCATCTCCACAAGGGGCGTGGTCATCTGAATTTTATCCATGTATATCCTCTCCTCTCTGAATTCTGCACTTCACTATTGTAATCTAAAAAAGAGTTCCAGTCAATGGCGCATCTGCCCTCTTTGTCATAAATCCGGCTAAAGAGTCATAAACTTATGAAAATTAAACTTTCCCCAGCCCTGCAGATTACGGGGAAGGCCCATATCGTCCGTGCTTTCCCGGAGCATCATCTTGATCTCCACGTTGGTCAGAAGGGGATCCTTTTCCAGCATCAGCGCCGCTGCGCCGGATATCACAGGCGTGGACATGGAGGTTCCGCTTTTGACTCCGTAGGAAGATCCGTTCCCCGGCGCGCAGGAGACAATATGATTCCCCGGCGCTACCAGATCCGGTTTACATACGCATTCCGCCGTAGGCCCCCGCCCCGAAACCGCCGACCGTCCGGTAAGCATATCGCTGGAACCAACGGTGATGACCTTGCGGCTGCTTCCCGGAGCCGTGATACTTCCCGGCTTCGGCCCCTGATTCCCGGCCGCCGCGATCACCACCAGCCCTTCGTCCCAGAGACGCTCCACACCCTGGATCAGAACGTCCTGATCGCTCACCGAACGGCAGGTGGTACCCACGGAAATATTCACAATGCGGATACGATAGGTTTCCCTGTTGTCCAGGATCCAGCGGAACGCCCGGAGAACCTGGTCCCGGCTTCCGTTTCCGAAACGGTCGAGGACCTTCAGCGCCGTCAGAGCGCATCCGGGCGCCACTCCCTTATACTTTCCCATGGAAGCCGTCCCGTCTCCCGCCAGTATCCCCGCCACATGGGTGCCGTGGCCGTTATCGTCATAAGGTATGCTTTTATACGCGACAAAATCGGCAAAGGCGCGGATCCTGTTCCTGAAATCCATATGAGGAAAAATCCCTGTGTCAAGGACAGCGACTCCCACGCCTTTCCCGGTATAAGACAAGTATTCCATGAATATACTCCAGAAAAAGAGATTTTATTTTAATGTATTCCAAAGCGGATTTCTTTGCGAATCGCGATAAGCTGCATAAAATTTACAGAACTGCCAATAATGATGACTATAAACAGAAAAGGAGGCCTTATTTATGATCCTGTTTCTATTATTATTTTTTCTGCTTCAGTCCTTTGTGCTGTTCTGCTGTCTGGCGGCGGGAAACGATCCCGTTTCCCAGGCGATCTCCGATGAAGAACAGATCGAATATATCAAAAACTGGATGAAAAAACACGGGCAGTAGCCCGCCATATAAAAAGCCTGTGAAAAAATATAAATGTATTTTCTCACAGGCTTAAAGATTGCCATATTCAGATATCATACGGCTCCGCTGCTTTTCAGCACGGCGAGGACCGTTTTCAGAAGGATCCTGATATCAAGGCCGATGGTCCAGTTCTCTATGTATTCTGTGTCAAGCCGGACAACTTCCTCGAAGTCCGTGATGTCGCTGCGTCCGCTCACCTGCCACATACCGGTGATGCCCGGCTTGGTGGCCATACGGATCCTGTGCCGGAGCTCGTACTGGTCCCACTCGTCCACTGTAGGCGGGCGTGTGCCCACAAGACTCATATCGCCCTTCAGGACGTTCCAGAACTGGGGGAACTCATCGATGGACGTCCGGCGGATGAAGTTGCCGATCCCCTTAGGTTTCCCGTCGCGGCCGATCTTCTCGCTGCCGATGATGCGGGGATCATACTCCACTTTGAACATAAGGCCGCTCATCTTGTTATCCTTCATAAGTTCCGCCTTGCGCTCCTCCGCGTCCATATACATACTGCGGAATTTATAGATCTTGAACCGCTTGCCGTTCTGTCCGATCCTGACCTGGGAAAAGAAGATCGGACCGGGAGATTTCGCATAGATCATGGGCCCGATAATGACAGTCAGGATCAGGGTGATCAGACATCCTACAAGGCCGCCCGCGATATCCATGATCCTCTTGTACATCAGCTGCTTCAGGGAAGCCATGTTGATACTGGAGGTGACCACCGTGTAGCCGCCCATCTTCTCCACATACTTCTTGCCGTTCATGGGCCTCTCCACAGCGTCCAGGCTTAAATGGACCGTCAGGCCCATCATCACAAGCTCGTCGATCAGACGGCTGGGGTACGGCTCTGATTCACTGACCTTGACAAAAACCTCGTCCACCCATCCGTGGCAGAGATAATCCTTCACATTATTCACATTGCCGACTACCGGGATCCCCTCTACGGACTCCGCGTCCGCGTCTGTATCAAGGAAGGCGATACCGGTGACCATGAATTCCCGCACAGGGCTGTCCGTAAGCTTCTTCAGCGTCTCCTCCACTTCATAGGAAGTCGCCACAAGCACCAGGGAACGCTTCTCCTCCGAGAGATCCGTTCTCTTGATTATGTACCGCTTGCGCGCCACGCGGCAGGAATAATCCAGGATCAGATAAAGCGCCGCCGTGGCAAAAAGCGTGATCCTGGAATACATGGACGAACGCTGGGTCATAAAAAGCACCATCACGGCAAGAAGCATCACTATGATCACATGCTTCACCGTCTTGGAAAACTCCGCGTACAGACCGCGCTTCAGGATCCCCTGATAGGGCTGACAGAAAAAGAACACTGCGATCTGACAGAAAACAAAGATCATGGCCTCTCCCCTATAGAGGGAACTGCCGTAGGGATTCCGCATCCCGTTCCTTATCAGATACGCAATAATAAAGGCTGCCTGAAGACTGATAATATCAAGAAGAATAAAATCCCAGTGCTTCAGCCATCCCTGAGGTGATTTCTTATACATTTCACTGCTCCAACCTGTACTGTTGCTAAATTCACCTACATTATAATTCCGTTTATGCGGTAAGTCAATTATGGATTATCTGGAATTTTATGTCATTTTCATATTTAAAATTTTGTTAACATAATTTTCACATAAAAGAAATTATGTCAAATCAGGATTTAACTGAAAAGATCCGGAAGGAAGAATCATCCCGCCTTTCCGGATCCTCTGAAAAATCATATCACGAAGGAGCGCCCCTGCCGCGCCGAAGCTGTCATATAATGATGCAGACAAGGCCGCCTTTACTGTCATTCACGATCTTCTGCATGGTATCCTGCAGTTTGACCTGGCTTTCCTCGCCGATGGCCGCGATCTTATTCCGGATCCCGTCCTTCACAAGCTGCTCGATGGATTTGCCGAAAATATTGGTCTCCCAGATGCTTTCCCCTCTCTCGCCGCTCTCCTGGATGTAATGGATCAGATCCTGGGCCTGCTGCTCCGTTCCCACGATAGGCGCGATCTCCGTCTCGATATTGGCCTTGATCATATGGACGGACGGACTCTTGGATCTGATCTTCACGCCGAACTTATTTCCCTGGCGTATAACGGAGGGCTCGTCGATCTGGATCTCCGAGAGTTCCGGCACCACGACTCCGTAGCCGCTTCCCTTCACAGATTCCAGCGCGGGGCGCACTTTCACATACTCTTCCCGGATCCGCGCCAGCTCCTTCATGGTATGGATCAGGTCGTATTCACTTTCCATGGAAACCCCGCACAGTTCGCTTAAGATCCTGTAATAATATTCATCCCGGATCTGAAGCCTGATCTTCACGACGCCGTCGGACAGGCTGACGTCGTCCAGAAGAGTATCCTGCACGTAGGGACCGTCCATCTGCACCGCCTCTTTCGTTATGTCACGGATATGCCCCAGGAATTTCATCTTGC
>CALWGI010000017.1 GCA_944380045.1 uncultured Blautia sp. | reverse complement strand
CGCCCTGCCGGTGGACAGTGAGATTCACTTCCCGGCCCTCCGCCTCTTTGATCATTTCCACCACTTCAGCCGCTTCTTTTTCTGTAATATCTGTTCCGTCAACCGCGCTGAGCACATCGCCCACTTCCAGCCCCGCCTGATCGCCGGGGCCTTCCTCGTAGCATTCCGCAATCTTCACTCCGCCTTCCGGATTCTCCTGTATGGTGACTCCAATCCCCACGTAGGAACCTTCCGTACTGGAATTAGTCTGCTCATACTGCTCTGCGGTATAGTAGCAGGAATACGGATCTCCCAGGCCGTAGAGAAGGCCTGCATACAAGCCTTCCGCAAGACTCTCCTCATCTTTTTCCTCAAGATATTCCCGGTCGATCAGGGATTCCAGATACCTGATCTTCTGCGTATGTTCCGGATCGGAAAGAACGCCTCTGTCCTGTAAGGAATATCCTGCATAAACACCCGCCGCTGCCACTGCCGCTGTCACAATGCCTGCGACAAATCCTTTGATATATATTCTGTCTTTCATGTCAACCTCCTGCCGGTCTCTCTTCACTGCCGAGGGCATCATCCTTCGCCGCCGGAAAGAGAAACGGCATAAAGCCTTCTGCTTTATGCCGTATACTATATCATGACTGTCCTGCGGTCATGAGATCATACTCTTAAGTGTTTTCTGGTAGTCCAGAAACTTCCGATCAGGCCGATTCCGATTCCCAGCGCCACACTGATAGGAACAAGGATACGGTAAATATTCATCACCGGAATAAATTCCACCACGCCGGTAAGTACATTGAAACGGGTCAGCACATACTCCACCGCCGTGTTGTACAAAAAGTACAGAGCGGTGAGCGGAATGGCAGCTCCGATCAGTCCCAGGATCATACCCTCAAGAACAAAGGGCGCCCGGACAAAACCATCTGTGGCTCCAATATATTTCATGATTCCGATCTCTTCCTTACGGACGGCAATACCCACCGAAATGGTATTGCTGATAAGAAATACGGAGATCACAATAAGAAGCACGATAATGACAAGAGACGCATAGGATACCAGGCGGTTAAAACTTCCAAGGGTATTGGCCGCTTCCTCCGACTGCTCCACTTCGCGGACGTGATCCAGTCCCTGAATATATGAGACGAGTTCTCCCTGCATCTCGATCTGATTCATGTACACCGCAAGGTTGGCGGAATTAACAAGAGGATTGTCGTCCCGGAAACCTTCCGCAGCGTCGGACCCCTGGAAATACTCTTCCTTAAAGTCCTCCCACGCCTGATCCGCAGAGGTAAATTCCACTTTCTCCACTTCCGGGCGCTGGCTGATCTGGGCGCTGATCTGATCGATCTGCTCCTGAGTGGTTCCCTCCTCAAAGAAAACGGTAATGGGAACTTCCTGCTCCACCTTATGGGCGATATTATCTACATTGTTGACGATGGAGTAGAATACCCCCACCAGAAAGATGCAGGCCGCCATGGTCAGGATCGACGCCAGCGAAAACATCCAGTTTCGTTTTATATTTACGATTCCCTGTTTCAGGGTAAACCAAATTGTACTAGGCCTCATGATATCCTCCCTCTTTCTCGTCGCTGACAATGACGCCTTCGTCCATGGTAACAACTCTTTTCTTCATGGTATTAACGATGTCTTTATTATGTGTCACCACCAGCACCGTTGTCCCGCGTTCATTGATCTGCTCCAGAAGCTGCATGATCTCCTCGGAAGTTTTGGGATCCAGATTACCGGTAGGCTCGTCGGCCAGCAGGATGTCCGGACGGTTCACAAGAGCTCTGGCAAGAGCGACTCTCTGCTGCTCGCCGCCGGAAAGCTCATCCGGAAAAGATTTATATTTCCCGGCAAGTCCCACTTCCTGCAGAACTTCCGGAACACGTTTGCGGATCACACGGCCCGGCCTTCCGATCACACGCTGGGCAAAAGCTACATTTTCATATACATTGCGGTCTTTCAGAAGACGGAAATCCTGGAATACAACTCCCAGTTTCCTGCGGTATTTCGCCACACGGCGGTGTTTCATGGTTTCCAGTCTCTCTCCGCTGACGATCATCTGACCGCCGGAGCTGTCCAGCTCTTTCATCAGAAGCTTGATCAGGGTCGTTTTGCCGGAACCGCTGCTTCCCACTACAAAGACAAATTCACCCTTGTCCACGTGCAGGTTCACATGATTTACAGCCGGAAGCCCTTTTCCATAGGATTTACTTACATCAATAAGATCAATCATAATATCCTCCTCTGTTTTCTTCCTGTTTCCTGAATAAAACAAACTTATTTCTTCTATCGAGACAATCAAAATGCTGCCAGTAGCTCCGGCAGCATTTCTCTGTTATCTGCGGCACAAATATTAACCCATTTGTAACAATGTTGTAACATATTCCGTGGCAGATTGCAAGCTTTTTTCTCTGTTTCATAAAAAATTCATACAAACAGCGTCAATATTCCAGTGTTTCCATATACTTCATATATTTCACGACCATCAGTGCGATCTTGAAGGTAATGGCGTCCTCGAACACCCTCAGATCCAGTCCTGTACTCTTCTGAAGCTTGTCCAGTCTGTACACAAGAGTATTCCTGTGGATATAAAGCTGTCTTGAGGTCTCGGAAACATTCAGGCTGTTCTCAAAGAATTTATCTATCGTCACCAGAGTTTCCTCGTCGAAATCATCCGGAGACTTGTTCTCAAAGATTTCTTTAATGAACATCTTGCACAGCGGAATGGGAAGCTGGTAGATCAGTCGGCCGATTCCCAGCGTGCTGTATGCGATCACATCTCTGTCCCCGAAGAAAATCTTGCCGATGTCAAGGGCCATTCTGGCTTCCTTGTAGGAACGGGACACTTCCTTCAGTTCGTTCACGATCGTTCCGAAAGCGATATGCGTCTCGCCATCCTGGCTGTAACCCAGAGTGTCAAGAAGAGCATGGGAAAGCTTCTCCATATCGCTGTAAGTCTCACCGTCTTCAAGCTGTTTCACGATGATGATGCTCTTCTCGTCAACAGCTGTGATGAAATCCTTCGTCTTGCCGCCGAAGAAGCTCTTAACGCTCTCCATAATATTATGATCCTTCTCCTGCTGCATCTCAAGGATCAGGACGATACGGCGCACATCCGCATCGATATGGAGTTTCTTCGCGCGATTATAAATATCTACCAGAAGCAGGTTGTCAAGAAGGAGGTTCTTGATAAAGCTGTCCTTATCAAAACGTTCTTTGTAGGCGACGATCAGATTCTGGATCTGGAAAGCCGCCAGTTTGCCTACCATATAGGTATCCTCATCATCTCCATGGGCTACCAGAATATATTCCAGCTGATAATCGTCGCACACCTTAAAATACTGAAATCCCTTAACAAGCTGGCTGTCCGCCTGGGATTCCACGAACGCCTGAATATCACCCGGCTGAATAACAAAATCTGAAAATGTAGACGCCAGAACCTTACCTTCTGTATCAATAATGCAGAATTCTGTTCTGGAAATTTCTTTTAACCCTTCCAGGGTATTCTGAAGTACCTGATTTGATATCATCTGTTAACATCCCTTCCCACTTCTTGTGTATGTTTCTGCTGATTTCCCCATAAAAACCTATACATAGAGATATTTTAATACAAAATCACCAAAAATAAAAGAGGAAAACTGAACTTTTTTACAAAATTTTGTGTATTATTCCTATCTCTCAATAAAGCCTTCGCCGTGCACTTCCCGCGCGTCGCCCACGATCACGAAAGCCTGGGGATCGATCTCATCAATTTTTTCCTTCAGATATACCAGCTGTTTTTTGCCCAGCACACAGTAGAGCATCAGCTTCTCCTGGCCGGAATACATGCCTTTTGCCGAAATACCGGTAACTCCTCTGTCCAGATCGTTCATGATCATGGAAGCGATCCTGTCCGGCTTGTCTGTGATGATATAAACAGATTTGGAGAATTTCAGACCCTCGATCAGTCCGTCGGACACCTTTGTTACAAGGAATACGGCAATGATCGCATAAAGAGCTCTCTCCACGCCGAATACAAAGGCGCCGATCAGCACGATCGTGCCGTCCACAAACTGCATGATCTGCGCGATGGAATAATGTTTCAGATATTTCTGGATCAGCGCCGACAAAAGGTCTGTTCCGCCTGTGGTCCCGCCGCCCAGGAACACAAGACCGATCCCCACGCCCATCAGGACGCCGCCGTAAACAGCCGAGAGCAGAAGATCATGGGCAAGCTCCCACGCGGGAAGCACCGCCAGCCACAGAGTCAGCGATCCGTCTCCGATCAGGGCCTTCTTCGCGAAAGTCATTCCTTTCAGTTTTATCGCCAGCAAAAACATGGGGATGTTCAGAACCATATTGGTCACCCACAGCGGTACTTCCCATCCGTAAAGAGCTCGCGATCCGGCTTTCACAAGAATGGCGATGCCGGAAAATCCGCCTGTGACAAGGCCGGCCGAATCAAAGCAGGAACTGATTCCCATGGCCATCAGGCCGGTTCCCGCCAAAATAAAAAGATATTCCATATACCATGGCTTTTTCCCTGTAAATGCCATATGAATTCCTCCTGTCCGTAATATTTTCTCACTTCCTCACAGCGCCGCGGCAGGTTCATCTCTGCGCCCGGAGCGTGTTGCCCCCTGTACATTAACGCTATGCTATATTGAAGTTTTTTTATATACACGAAAAGAACGGGGCGCGGCCTCTGGCCGTTTCCCGTTCTTAGTCTGCCCTATTTTTCAGGTTTATTGATAAACTCTATGAAATTGTAGCTTTCCACGATCTGAAAATACTTCACGATCCTGGGATAGAGAGGCTCCGCCTTATCGCCGAACTCCTCCTTCACCAGCGCCGCGATATCCGCCACTGTTTTCTCTCCGTCAATCAGAGGCCAGATAAAAGTCCCCTGGGCGTCCAGATGCACCTTGGTGAACCTCGGCTTGCCGAAAACCTTCTGGGCTATGGTGTTCATGATCCCGATGTTTTCGATCTCCAGGATCACTCTTTCTTTCAGATCTCTGTGCCATCTCAGGGCTTCATTTCTTCTGGGGATCAGATCCAGATAATTAAGATCTGTCTCCCCCTTTTTTCTTTTTTTTCTCATCAGGCTTTTCTTTTATTCCAAAGTGAGAACTTCAGCAGCAGAAGGATCATCAGGATCATGATCACAACACCGCCGATGTTTCCGAAGCTGACAATGCCGGAAATATCCGGGCTGATATGAGCGATGGTAAGGATCGCAAGGGTGATTCCCACAAGACCTTCTCCGGCGATCATACCGGCGCAGTAAAGCGTGCCGTTGGTGGACTGCGCTTCTTTTGTCTTCTGGTCAACGTTCTTTCTGCCGTCCATGAACAGACGGATCACGCCGCCGATCATGATGGTCGCGTTAAGGTAGATCGGCAGATAAAGACCGATAGCGAAAGGCATTACCGGAACTCTTAAGATCTCCAGGCCGATTGCCAGGAATACACCGATAAATACCAGGTTCCAGGGAAGATTTCCTCCCATGATTCCCTCTACGATCATCTTCATCAGGGCTGCCTGCGGCGCCGGTACGTTTGCTGTGCCGTAGCCCCATGCAGCGTCCAGAAGATAGAGCACGCCGCCGATGGCAAGGGCCGCGATGATAACGCCCAGCATCTCGCCGATCTGCTGTTTCTTCGGCGTAGCGCCAAGAAGATAACCTGTCTTCAGGTCCTGTGAGGTATCGCCGGCGATAGCCGCAACAACACAGATAACGGAGCCGATGGCAATCGCGCCTCTCATACCGTTGATTCCTGTTTCACCGGTAGCTTTGATCGCAATGGTGGCGATCAGGAGCGTAGCGATAGCCATACCGGAAACCGGGTTATTGGAACTTCCGATCATACCTACCATACGGGCAGATACAGTCGCGAAGAAGAAACCGAATACTACGATCAGGGCTGCTCCCAGAAGATTTACGGGGATAGCCGGAACGATCCAGATAATAAATACCATGGCAACGATTCCGATAAGGATAGTAGCCATAGAGATATCCTGCTCTGTTCTCAGGGTTCCCTTGGTTGTACCGCCCTTCATGTCTCTCATGGAGTCACGGAAGGTCTTTACGATCAGCGGAAGGGATTTGATCAGGGAGATGATACCGCCTGTGGCGATAGCTCCCGCGCCGATGTATTTTACATAGTTTGTCCAGATGGCAGACGCGCCGCCGTCAGCATAGAGCTGAGCGATTGTCACGCCCTGGTCTGCGGGATACAGCCAGGTATCCGGTCCGAAAAGACAGATCAGGGGAACGATCACCATCCAGCCGATCAGAGAACCTACGAACATGAAGGATGCGATCTTCGGTCCTACGATATATCCCACGCCGAGAAGGGCCGGATAAACTTCCATACCGATCTCGCCTTTGAAGGATTTGAATGCCGCCGCAACATCTGCGGGCACTACTTTCAGTCCGTCTACTACAAATTTAAAAATTGCCGCGATTCCCATACCGGAGAATACGGTAGCTGCGTTGGAGCCTCCCTCTTCTCCTGCCAGAAGTACGTCCGCACATGCGGTTCCTTCGGGATAGGACAGTGTGGCGTGTTCTTTTACGATCAGCGCGTTACGCAGAGGCACCATAAAGAGCACACCGAGAATACCGCCGCAGAGCGCGATCAGTGTGATCTCCACAAGGCCCGGCTTATCGCACAGTCCCTCTTCTGCCCATAAAAAAAGGGCCGGCATGGTAAAGATCGCGCCGGCTGCGAGAGATTCTCCCGCGGATCCGATGGTCTGAACCATGTTGCTCTCCAGAATGGAGTTCTTCTTCATAATTACGCGAATGACACCCATGGAAATAACTGCCGACGGAATGGAGGCAGATATCGTCATACCGACACGAAGGCCAAGATAAGCGTTGGCCGCGCCGAATACAACAGCAAGGATCAGACCCATAATTATGGACGTCGCCGTGAATTCCGGGGTAATCTTCTCAGCCGGAATATACGGTTTGAAGTCTTTGTTGTCGTTCATTGCTTTCCTCTCCTTGTAAAAATTTTAAGACCATGTATCATTATAACCATATTACCTGCCATTTGCAAGGAATATTTCAGTGTTAATGTACAAAAACGCAATACTGTCTATCATCTTTGCCGTCTCAGCTGTCAGACTCAAGCTGTTTCACCAGATATCTTCCCACAACCCCCGAAAAGTTCCGGATATCCCGTATATAGGCAAAATCTTTTCCGAAGATTTTTTTCTCGGCGGCAAGATCCTTCTCCTCGCCTGCGAACACTCCCAGAACACTGACGTCCAGATTCCGCAGCCGCCGCACTTCCGCCGCCGTGTCGGCAATGGCTGTTTTGCCCTGATAGGGACTGGGGTTCTTCGCTTTCGGCCGGTTGACGATCACATCATAAGGACGGCCGTCGCTTAAAATGATCAGTATCTTTTTTTCCTCCTCTCTCTGAAGGAGGCTCTGTCCCACCGTCTTCACCGCCAGGCCGTCCCTGTTGTTGGATGAGGTCACATAGTCGAAAATATTGTCGTTTGCTGACCGCGGATCGTCATATTCCCGGAAACGGTGAAGGATGGTATAATCCCAGAATGTGCAGAAACTCATGACTCTGTGGGGAATGTCCGTATTGCTCAGCGCCTCGCTTATGATATACGCCTGCAGCGCCACCTCCCCCTGGCGGCTCATCTGGGAACCGCTGGCGTCGATCAGAACATCCACGACAAAATCAGAGGCGTCGCTTTTCAGCTCGCGCTCGAATACTCTCGCCTCGCTGCTGCGGCCGATCCTCCACAGTCTTGCCGGAACGATACTTCCCCTGTCGGAGAGGACCGTCTGCGGCTCCCTTCTCAGAACAAGAGATTTCCGGAGAGTATCTGTCAGCGCGGCGATATTGCTCTTGACGATCCTGTGCTTGTCATGAAACAGCCACACATTCTTGTTTCTCAGCCTTTTCGCATATTCGTACTGATAGTTTCTCTTTACCGGGTTTTTCAGGATCCCCTCGGTGAAATAAAGGCTGCAGTCCCCGTGTATTCCCCGGCACATCTGGTAATTGATCCTTTTTTCCTCCGACTCGGTGAGATAGGTCTTCCCGTAGTTCAGTTCCACATAGGTGTAGGCTTTCTCCAGTTCCTCGGGAGTAAGCACGGTGATGCTGCGCTTTTTCTGTTTTTTTTCCTCCATTTCTTCCGTCACGGAGCTGTCCTCCAGACTGGTCATCTGGCTGGTAAGCTGTTTCACATAACTCTCCAGGGCTTCCTCGTACATTTCTTCTGAAAGATAATCCTCCCAGGAATACTCCAGAAGTTCCTCCAGCGTGACGGCCATCACTTTTTCCAGAGAACCGTGGCGTTTTTCAAAAGAAGGATCCACGGCGGAATTATAAAGCCTGTCCACGGACCGGATCAGCTCCATGGTATCCTCCGCCCCGGAGCAGGCGAGAACCTGATCCAGATAAAACCGCAGCTTCTTATCCACCAGATAGTCCCCGTTTTCCAGACGGTTTCTCAGGACGGCAATTTTGAGCCTTCCCGGAATGTCATCCGGGGAAGGCAGTTCTTCGAATTCCTGATCCAGGATATCCTCAAAAGCACGACGCCGGATGCTTTCCACACCCGGCCGTTCTCCGCATATTTTTTCTCCAATGGCCTCCTCGATACAGAGCTGCGCGAGGGACGTAAGCTGTCCCTCGTCCGCCTGGAGAAAAATCTTTTTTACAAGATAAAGTCCCATGAGGTCTTTATCATAATATCTCGCAAAAGCCCCCTGTTTGATCCCGTCATAGAGGGCAATATCTTCAGACCGGAGAAAAAGAGCCGTGTCCGGCTTCATCTCCAGCCCGTAATCGCCGCTGACTGTCCAGAGCAGGTTCTTTATTCTGTTTTCCAGCTCGATCCGGCTGTCGTCCGGATCCGGCACGGCATTTTTATTCATAAACATCCTCTCTGGTCCATTCCTCAGGTATCCTGGTGCGGACCGCATCTTCCACAATCTCTTTCTCAAAGATATCAAAAGTCTTGTTCACTACGCCCATCTGAACGGCTTTCCTTGGAGAAAGTCCCGCTTCCACGATCTTCATGGCTCCCAGAAGTCCTCTGAGATCCAGGGCTTTTGTGGAGATCTCGCTGTTCAGCGCCTTCAGCTGAAGATCCAGGAACACGCCGGCGAACTGCTCCACCGCCTCTTTTCTGGCCCGGGGGAACATATGCCTGAAAATAAATCCCAGGGATTCTTCCGTCTGGGCGGGCATATCGATCACCATAAATCTGGAAACCAGCGCCTCGTTCAGTTCCTTCGTGCCTGCGTACCCGTAATTCATGGTGCCGATAAAACGGGCGGCGGGATGAAGATCTATCTTGTCGTACCCCGGCACGTCTATGGAGCGTCGGTAGTCCAGGGTGGCGTGAAGGACGGACACCGCGTCGTTCTTGGCCATATTGATCTCGTCAAGGATACCGAAACCGCCGTATTCCGCGCATCGGTAGATGCTTCCCTTGCGCAGCTTCACCTGATTGTCCTCAAAAGTATCTGTCCCGATGAGATCGCCGCTGTTGGTGTTCACATGAAAAGATACGTTGTAGGACGGACGGTTGAAAATATACGCCAGGTTCTCAGCCAGGACATTTTTTCCCGTTGCCTTCGGCCCCGTGAGCAGAAGGTTCTCTCCCTTAAGGAGCGCCGCAATGGACATCTCCAGGATTTCCCTTCCGAAGAATGGGATCGAAGGCTTCACGATCCTGTGAGCCGCTTTCTCGGAGACAGGATACTTCTCCCGGAACGCTCTCACCTGAGCCACAAGGCCGGGATCTACATTCTGCTCCTTCAGAAAATTCAGTTCTTCCATTATTCCTCACTCCAGGTTTCAGACTTCAAAGATCAGGTCGCCGTAGGAAGGCATGGGCCACATTTCTTTATCCACAAGCATTTCCAGCTCGTCCACCGGCCTGCGCAGGGCCTCCATTGCGGGAACGATGGTTTCTCTGCAGTAAACCGCCCGCTCTCTTCCCTCCGGGATCTCCGGAATGCGCAGCGTCACCTCCGAAAGTTTATTCATGGCAACGTCCGTATCCTTGAGAAGCTGTGAACACTGGGTCAGAAGATCCATCTGCACGCTCACGTCAATAGCGCCCGCCGCGCGTACTTTGTTGATGGAATCCGCCAGTACGGTGGTATATTTGATCACCGCCGGAATGATCTGCTTGGTGGCGATATCGGTCATGGTCCTTGCTTCAATATTGACAGCCTTCGCGTAGATCTCGTACTGGATCTCCGCACGGGACTCCAGCTCCGCACGGGTAAACACATGGAAACTCTCAAAAAGCTCCACTGCTTTCTCTGTGGTAAGCGCCGGAATGGCGTCCACCATGGAGGGAAGGTTGGGAAGTCCTCTGCGCTTCGCTTCTTCTTCCCATTCCGGAGCGTAGCCGTTGCCGTTGAATACGATCCGCTGATGCTCTGTAGCGTATTCTTTGATCAGGTCATGCACAGCCAGGCTGAAATCCGGAGCCGCCTCCAGACGGTCGCAGGCTTCCTTGAAAGCCTGTGCGGTAATGGTGTTCAGCACCACATTGCAGGAAGAGATAGAATCTCTCGCTCCCACCATACGGAACTCAAACTTGTTTCCGGTGAAAGCAAAGGGAGAGGTTCTGTTCCTGTCTGTCGCGTCCTTCATGAAATCCGGAAGGGTCTTAACGCCTGTTTCCAGTTTGCTTCCCTTCTTGCTGTGGGTCGCGGTTCCTGTGCTGATCAGCTGCTCCAGCACATCCTCCAGCTGCTCGCCCAGAAATACGGAGATCACAGCCGGCGGGGCCTCGTTGCCGCCCAGACGGTGGTCGTTGCCCACGTCAGCCGCGGATTCTCTCAGAAGATCCGCATGGATATCCACAGCCTTGAGGATACAGGTCAGAACAAGAAGGAACTGGATATTCTCATGAGGCGTTTTGCCCGGATCCAGAAGATTGATGCCGTCGTCTGTGGTCAGCGACCAGTTATTGTGCTTGCCGGAGCCGTTCAGGCCCGCAAAGGGTTTCTCATGAAGAAGGCAGCGCATTCCATGGCGGCTTGCCACTTTCTTGAGGATACGCATCATGATCTGGTTATGGTCTGCCGCGATATTCACCGGCGCATAAATAGGCGCAAGCTCATGCTGCGCAGGCGCCACTTCATTGTGCTGGGTCTTGGCCGCCACGCCCAGTTTCCAGCACTCCTCGTTTACTTCTTTCATGTAGCCGGAAATCCTCTGGCGGATGGTTCCCAGATAGTGGTCGTCCATCTCCTGCCCCTTGGGAGGCATGGCGCCGAAAAGCGTCCGGCCTGTATAGATCAGGTCCTTTCTCTGGAGCCATTTTTCTTTGTCAATAAGGAAATATTCCTGTTCTGCTCCTACAGAAGGAGTCACTCTCTTAGATGTGGTGTTGCCGAAAAGACGGAGCAGACGGAGCGCCTGGGTATTCACCGCTTCCATGGAACGCAGCAGCGGCGTTTTCTGGTCCAGAGCCTCGCCTGTATAGGAACAGAAAGCCGTGGGAATACACAGCGTTCCGCCGGCGGCGTCGTGGCGCACAAAAGCCGGGGAAGTGCAGTCCCAGGTCGTATATCCCCTGGCTTCAAATGTGGCTCTTAGTCCGCCGGAGGGGAAAGAAGAAGCGTCAGGCTCGCCCTTGATCAGCTCTTTGCCGGAAAAACTCATCAGAACCTTTCCGTTGTCCATGGGAGCTGTGATAAAAGCGTCGTGCTTCTCGGCTGTAACGCCTGTCAGCGGCTGGAACCAGTGGCTGTAATGTGTGGCGCCTTTTTCGATGGCCCACTCTTTCATCTCGTGCGCCACAACATCGGCGATCTCCATGGTAAGTTCCTTGCCTTCCTCAATGGTCTTCTTCAGTTCTTTGTAGACCTTCTTTGGAAGTCTCGCCTGCATCACAGAGTCATTGAACACATCACATCCAAAAATCTAAGTTAAATTAATATAGTCTGACATATATTTTCTCCTTTATGGTTTATTTTCCGTCATTTGTTTTTCGTGCTTTTCAGATAGAGATTCAGCGCTTTATGCATGTTCTCTATCTCTACCGCCGTATGGTTTCCCCCGAATTCTCCGTCCAGGGTCCAGGGAACCTCTTCTTCTGTTTCTATGGTGATCTTCTTTGATTTAAAAGAATGTACCAGGTCCGTGTTGTCCCTGCCCACCACCAGCGCCGTCATGATCTCCTGCAGCTCCAGGGGATTCTTCGGCATTTTGATGAGCGTCACCTCAAAATAGCCGTCGTTCATATCCACATTCTTTCCGGTAAGATTCTTAAATCCTCCGATGGATCTGGAATTGGATATCATTCCCATCATGAAGTCGTCCTCCACCTCAATCTCCTCGGAGCTTACTTTCATATGATAGGATTTGATGTTAAAGAGGCTCTTTACCCCTTCCAGAACATAGGCGGCGTGTCCAAGAACATTTTTCAGGTCCTGGTCCGTCTCATAGGAGACGTCCGTAAACAGCCCGAATGCCGCGATATAGGCGAAAGTCTGAGTATTGAAACGGCCGATGTCGCAGTGGTAAAGTTCCTCTTCCATTATCATTGCCGCGGCTTCCGTCATATTTTTCGGCATAAACAGACTGGTGGCAAAATCATTGGTGCTCCCCGCCGGAATATAACCGATGGGGACGCTGCTCTTCTCCTCCATAATTCCGGTAACCACCTCGTCAAGAGTTCCGTCTCCTCCGCTGCATACGATCAGGTCTACAGAGGAAGCGTACTCCTTCGCCTGCTCATAGGCGTCCCGCGGCCGCTGCGTCGCACGGATAATGACTTCGTAATCATGTTTATTAAAAATATCGATAATATCCAGCAGGTGTGCTTTGATCTTCCCCTTGCCTGCCCTGGGGTTAAAAACAAAGAGCATTCGTTTTCCCACAAGTCCGGTCCCCTTTCTGTCATTTACCTTTTCATGATACAACAAAATCAGATAAATTCCTAGAGGTAAAATAAATGCCCGGAATCCTTATTCAGGATCTCCGGGCTTTCCATTAGTAGCGAGAGGGGGAGTCGAACCCTCGACACTACGGGTATGAACCGTATGCTCTAGCCAACTGAGCTATCTCGCCATATTCGGTTATATATGGGGCCTATAGGGCTCGAACCTATGACCCTCTGCTTGTAAGGCAGATGCTCTCCCAGCTGAGCTAAGACCCCATATTCAGCAAATCCCGCGAAACAATCTGCTGAAAATCAGTGCTTCGCTCAACCTGCTTTGCCATTATATAATTTAATCATTTATTTGTCAACAGTTTTTTTGAATTTTTTTACACTTTGATCAATTCCACAGTACCCGACTTCCGGGCTACAGATTCCCCGCGACCCAGTCTTTCAGTATCGCCAGGATCTCCCGGGGAATGTATATGAGAAGCCTCCAGGAACGGTACCGGGACGGCACCGGATAAATCCTGGTGCAGCCGCACTTTTTCCCGATAGCAACGCCGCGGAACACATGAAAATGATTGGTCACCACGCCTATGGAAACATCTTTGCTTCCAATCTTCTCAAGGCTGAACCTTAAATTCTCTGCTGTGTTGACAGACCGGTCTTCCAGGAGCAGACGCTCTCCCGCTATCCCCCGTGACGTGATATAACGGTACATGGCTTCCGCCTCGCTGATCTGCTCTCCCGCACCCTTGCCGCCGGAAAGAACCGCCCGGGTCCGCGGATTGTCCTTCAGATACTGCAAAGCCCTTCCGGTTCTCTCCAGAAGGGCCAGCGTCAGACGTGTTCCGTCCACATGTGCTCCCAGTACGATCAGGTAGTCAAGATCTGATGGTACTTTCATCATCTTCCGCAACAGAACTTATATTTCTTGCCGCTGCCGCAGGGACAGGGATCGTTGCGTCCGATCTTATGCGGTTTTACAACAGTACCGGATTTCTTCTGCTCCAGATAAAGTTCTTTTCTCTTCTCTTCAGAGAAAATATCATTCCACTGAGGCAGGTTATACAGCCAGTCTGCTTTGGCATCCACCATGTTCTTATAAAGGAGTTCCTTGTCAAAAGCAAGATTAACCTTCGTATTCTCATCCATAGTCTCAATGGGATTGGGAACCTTAAGGCTGTCGTTGATCCCGTCCAGGAAACCTACCATTGTCATGATATCCTGACCGTATTTCTCAGCCAGTTCCTTAACCGTACCGCTCACCGCTTCATCCGGATTGGAAAGCAGCTGCTCATAAATTCCTTTTTCGATATTGAAATAATTCGCCCAGAATCTCTGGAGCTTACCGCGGTCCTCCTGCTGGTTGTAGGCCATTGCACGCCACTGCTCTAAGATTGTCTTCTCGCTCATCTTATTTCATCCTCTTTTCAAAATTTCTATTGATTTTACATCATCCAGGTGATTATATCATCTTTCTTCAAAAAACACAAATATCTCATTCATTTTTTGGCCCAATATTTTTTCTGCCGCAGAATGTATAAATTCATTTCCCGCCGGTCATACTATGAATGTTCATTGGAACCCCCTTCAATGAATCAGCCAACAAAAGACAACTTCAGAAATACTTATATCCTCCCCTTAAAGGTCTCAGGACTGACGCATTGCCGCGGTTCTGAGACTTTTTTTATGATTCCCGCGGTAAACCGCGCCGGATCTGTCCTTATTTTACGCCCAGAGCTTCCAGCTCTGCCGCCGCCTGTTTGAAATCCCGGAAGCAGACAGCATGGATCCCCAGTTTCCGCGCCGCTTCGCAGTTTTCCGCTGTATCGTCGATAAAGACGCACTCTTCCGGCTTCAGGCCGTATCGGTCCAGAAGGACCTTATAAATTGCAGGTTCAGGTTTCAGCTCTTTTACCTCGCAGGAAAACACAATACCATCCATGTGTTTCAGGAAAGTCATCCGCTCCCGCGTTCCCGCCA
This sequence comes from uncultured Blautia sp., assembly GCA_944380045.1. Lineage (GTDB taxonomy): Bacteria > Bacillota > Clostridia > Lachnospirales > Lachnospiraceae > Blautia_A. Next base: position 8,011 of record CALWGI010000017.1, on the reverse strand, counting down.
GCATATAATCGCTGTAATTCGAGAGTACATAAGTATGATATCCCTGCTTCTTCAGATATTTCACCCATGTTTCCGCATAGGGATACGGTTTTATGGTAGCTGTGCTTCCCTCGATCACTTTGCGGATATCGTCCGCATATTCCGGAGCCCGCTCTGTAAACTGACGGATATATTCTTCTTCGTCATAAAGTCCTCTGTCCCGTTCCGGCCACACCGGTCCGGCAAAAGTAGCCGCAGCTATCCTGTCGTATTCTTCTTTGGGGAATCCAAACTCTTTCAGATAATCCTCCCAGTCAAAAGCAACAAGAACACGTCCCACGTCAAATATCACATTTTTGATCATACCCTCTCCTCCTTCTCCCTGCCTCTTCTTATTCAGAAGGCGGTACACAAGCCAGATGGCGTATCCCAGAACAGCGACCGCCATCGCTCCGAAAAGGGAAGCCTGGAACAGTCCCTGGGAAAATTCGCCGGTATTGATTCCCATCAGCGCAAATACCATCGGCAGACAGAACACCGCCAGCAGGATCACTGCCGCGGCAAGAGCCGCGAATCGTTTCCATTTTTTCATATATACCTCTCCGGGTCAGCGCCGGCATACACTGAAAAATACGTCCTCCTGTACACTAACGCTGAAAATTTTTCTGCAAAACACGCCGGAGAAAAAACTCCGGCGTGCCGCCCGCAGGATTACACTGCGGGATTATTTTCTATAGATAATGTCGTCTCTTCCGGGACCGTTGGAAATCATGGTGATAGGGAATCCGATGTGTTTTTCTACGAATTCCACATATTTCCGGCAGTTTTCCGGAAGATCCTCGTATTTCCTGATACCGCGGATATCAGTCTTCCATCCGGGAAGCACTTCCAGAACCGGTTTCGCCTTTTCCAGAAGCCCGGTTACAGGGAAATCTGTCGTCACTTTTCCGTCGATCTCATATCCGGTGCATACCGGGATCTCGTCAAGATATCCCAGAACATCCAGAACGGTAAAGGCAACATCTGTGGTTCCCTGCATACGGCAGCCGTATTTGGACGCAACGCAGTCAAACCATCCCATACGTCTGGGACGTCCTGTAGTCGCTCCATACTCTCCGCCGTCTCCGCCTCTCCTGCGGAGCTCGTCCGCTTCCTCGCCGAAAATCTCGGACACGAAAGCGCCTGCGCCCACCGCGCTGGAGTACGCCTTGCAGACGGTAATGATCTTCGTGATATCATAGGGCGGAACGCCTGCTCCGATAGCGCCGTAGGCAGCCAGTGTGGAGGAAGAGGTAACCATGGGATAGATTCCGTGATCCGGATCCTTCAGGGAGCCCAGCTGTCCCTCCAGAAGGATCTCTTTGCCCTCTTTCAGAGCGTTCCACAGGAAAAGAGAAACATCGCCCACATAAGGCTCTACCATTTCTCTGTATTTCTTCAGTTCTGCCATGATCTCGTCAGGGTTCAGAAGCGGTTTGTGATAGAGATGCTCAAGAAGAACATTCTTGGTCTCGCAGACACGCTCCACTTTTTCTCTCAGTTCATCCTCAAAGAACAGTTCGTTTACCTGGAATCCGATCTTGGCATATTTATCAGAATAGAAAGGCGCGATGCCGGACTTGGTGGATCCGAAGGATTTTCCGCCCAGGCGCTCTTCCTCATACTGGTCAAAAAGGATATGATAGGGCATTACGATCTGCGCTCTGTCGGAGATCATGATCTTCGGCGCGGGAACCCCTCTGTCTATAACATCCTGATATTCCTTAAAGAACACCGGAATATTAAGCGCCACCCCGTTACCGATCACACTGGTGGTATGCCCGTAGAACACACCGGACGGAAGGGTATGCAGAGCAAACTTCCCGTAATCGTTTACAATGGTATGGCCCGCATTGGCGCCTCCCTGAAATCTTACAATGATATCCGCCTCTCTGGCGAGCATATCTGTGATCTTTCCCTTGCCCTCGTCTCCCCAGTTGGCTCCAACTACTGCTTTGATCATAACACTATTTCCTCCTCGTGTTTATCTTTGATCATATATAATCTTTTATCTGTCTGTCAGACATTGATCTCTGCTTTCACGCCCAGAAGATCTCTGCGCTCATCCAGCACAGGCTTCACTGTCTTCGCAAGGAAGGTTTCTGTCTGCTCCTTCGCTCTGCCCACGTATCTGGACGGTTCCATGGCGTTCTTAAGATCCTCAAGAGTGAGATTGAAAGAAGGATCCGCCGCGATCAGTTCCAGAAGGTTATTGTCCTTACCCTCCACTTTCACGGTACGGCCGGCTTCCATGGAAAGCTCGCGGATACGCTCATGCAGCTCCTGGCGGTCTCCGCCTGCTTTCACGGCATCCATCATGATGTTCTCCGTAGCCATGAAGGGAAGCTCTGCAAGAAGATGCTTCTCAATCACTTTGGGATATACCACCAGTCCGTCCACAACATTCAGACACAGATCAAGAATACCATCGATGGCAAGGAAGCCTTCCGGTATGCTCAGCCTCTTGTTGGCGGAATCGTCCAGCGTTCTCTCAAACCACTGTGTAGCGGATGTGATCGCCGGATTCAGAGCGTCAACCATCACAAATCTGGAAAGAGAAGCGATACGTTCGCTGCGCATGGGGTTTCTCTTATATGCCATGGCGGAAGATCCGATCTGAGATTTCTCGAAAGGTTCCTCCACTTCTTTCAGATGCTGCAGAAGACGGATGTCATTGGACATCTTGTGTGCGCTTGCCGCGATCCCTGCCAGGATATTCAGCACTCTGGTATCTACTTTGCGGGAATAAGTCTGTCCGGAAACCGGATAGCAGCTCTCAAATCCCATTTTCTCAGCGATCATGGGATCGATTTTGTCAATCGTCTCCTGATCCCCGTCAAACAGCTCCAGAAAACTTGCCTGCGTTCCTGTGGTTCCTTTGGAGCCCAGAAGTTTCAGGCTTCCCAGCACATATTCCAGATCCTCAAGATCCATGAGGAATTCCTGAGTCCAGAGTGTGGCGCGTTTTCCCACTGTTGTGGGCTGCGCCGGCTGGAAATGAGTAAACGCCAGCGTAGGCTGCGCTTTATATTTATCCGCGAACCGGGAAAGTTCAGCGATTACATTGACCAGTTTCTTTCTCACCAGCTTCAGCGCTTCCGCCATCACGATAATGTCTGTATTATCGCCCACATAGCAGGATGTTGCTCCAAGATGGATGATTCCTTTGGCTTTGGGGCACTGTACGCCGTATGCATACACATGGGACATAACGTCATGACGCACCTGACGTTCTCTTTCCTTCGCAACGTCATAATTAATATCGTCCGCATGCTCCTTCAGTTCGTCGATCTGCTCCTGAGTGATGTTCAGACCCAGCTCCTTCTCTGTCTCCGCAAGAGCGATCCACAGCTTTCTCCAGGTGCGGAACTTCATGTCCGGAGAAAAAATGTACTGCATCTCCCTGCTTGCATAGCGTTCTGAAAGAGGGCTCACGTATCTGTCTGTACTCATTCCGATTCTCCTGTTCTTTTAAATTCAGAGCGGTATCTGCCTTCAGACGGCAGACCCGTCTTATTATATATCTGTCATACGCTGAAATTATATAACATCCGGTCTTTAAAAGCAATAGATTTTATCGGTTTCATCCCTGATGGAATTTTCCCAGGAATTCTTTCATTCTGCTGTTTCCGGAGGAAAACACCTCCTGAGGCGATCCTTCCACGGCGATCACTCCCTGATCCATGAAAATGATCCTGTCCGAGATATCTCTGGCAAAATTCATCTCGTGGGTAACGATCACCATTGTGATATGAAGATCCGCCAGAGAACGGATCACCCTCAGCACCTCGCCGGTAAGCTCCGGATCCAGCGCCGACGTAGGTTCGTCGAAAAACAGGATCCTGGGATTTAAGGCAAGCGCCCGCGCAATAGCCACACGCTGGCACTGTCCTCCGGATAGCTGACAGGGATAGGCGTCCTCTTTATCCGAAAGCCCCATCTTTGCCAGAAGCTCCCTTGCCTCTTTATATACCTCATCCTTACTGCGCTTCTGCACATGAATGGGAGCGTCTGTGATATTTTTCATAACTGAATAATGGGGAAAAAGATTAAAGTTCTGAAATACAAGCCCGAAATATGACTGGATCTCCTTCAGCTGCGCTTTCTTCGGAACAACCGGCCTGCCGTTTTCCATCCACACGGTCTTTTTTCCCATATATGTGATCTCTCCGCTGTCCACGTCCGTAAGCATGGTGGCGCAGCGCAGAAGCGTTGACTTTCCCGATCCGGACGGTCCGATGATGGATACGATCTCGCCCTCTTTTACATGCAGGGAGATATCCTTCAGGACCTCAAGACCGTTAAATTCTTTTCTGATATGTTTCATCTCCAGAAGATTCATGATCCGCTTACTCCTCCTATTGATAGTAGTCCAGCTTTCTCTCGAACCACTCCATCACCCATGCCACGACAAAATTAAAGATATAGTAGAATACGCCTGCAATGAAGAACGGCATAACCGTTGTCTCAGCAGCCGCGATCTGCTTTGCCAGAGCAAACATTTCGATGTAGGATACGGAATATACAAGAGAAGTATCCTTTACCAGAGTGATGACTTCATTGGTCACTGAGGGAAGAACGATCTTCACCACCTGGGGAAGAATGATCTTGAAAAAAGTCTGCTGTTTGCTGTATCCCAGAAGCTGGGCGGCCTCATACTGGCCCTGGGGAATGGATTCGATTCCCGACCGGTAGATCTCGGCGAAATACGCCGCGTAGTTCAGAGAACATCCCAGGATGATCGCGGTAAATTTATAACCTCCGATGTTCATTCCCCACAGATAGAAGGGGCCGAAATACCACAGCAGAAGCTGCAGCATCAGCGGCGTGCCTCTCATAATGGAAATATAGAACTTCACCAGCCAGCTTAACGGTTTAAACCGGTTTACTCTTCCGAAATATACCACCATGCCCAGAGGCAGGGAAAAGAGAAGAGTCAGGAAAAAGATCATCAGGGTGGATCCGAATCCTGTGGTAAGTTCTCTTAGCATTACCTGAAAACTCATTGTTTTTTCCTCCATAAATGATGCCCCTCTGGATAACCCGAGGAGCATCATATTCAAGTCTGATATATACGCCGCCGTATTGTCACGCGGCATTCCCGAAGATCCGGCGGATATTATTCCTCAGCTGCCTCTTCTGTCTCTGCAGCTTCATCTTCTGCCTCAGCGGTTTCTTCAGATGCAGCGTCTTCTGTCTCAGCAGCCGTGTCGCCGGAAGCTTCCAATGTCACCATATCCGCGATATCATATTTCTCCGCAAGTTCAGCTACTGTTCCGTCGTCGGTCAGCTTCTGAAGGTCTGCATTGACGATCTCACAGAGCTCATCGTTGCCTTTCTTGAAGCCGATGGCATACTGTTCCGTGTTCAGAGTCTCGTCCAGCATCACAAAGCCTTCGCCCCTGGATTTCAGCTGATAATTGGCAACTCCCACGTCGATCGCCAGCGCGTCCAGAGCGCCTGCCTGCAGCTCGGTAAACGCGGTATTGTAATCCGCGAACTCGTTAAGGGAGCCGAAAGTATCGGCAAGTTCTTTCTGTCCGCCCTCTTCTTCACTCTGAAGGAGTTCCAGGGCAGCGGAAGCAGCCTGCACGCCTACGGTCTTGCCCGCCAGATCCTCAAGGGTCTCTATTCCGGAATCCTCAGCAACCACGATCACCTGGCTGTTGTCCACGTACGGAACGGAGAAGGTATAATCGTCTTCTCTTCCGTTCATGGTAAATCCGTTCCAGATGCAGTCAATGGATCCTGATTCAAGTTCCTGATCCTTGGAATCCCAGCTGATGGGTTTCTTCTCCAGTTCCCATCCTTCCAGGTCGCATACCGCCTGCGCCAGTTCCAGGTCAAAACCTGTATATTCGCCGTTCTCATCCATATATCCGTAAGGCGGATATTCCGCATCGAATCCCACAACCAGAGTCTTGTCTTCAATACCGGCCTGCACGTTCACTGCGGACATCATACCCATAGCCATCATAGCCGCCATCATCACTGCAACAGTTCTTTTCTTCATACCGTGTATCTCCTCTTCTCTTTACTCTTTCATATTATCACGCAGTCACTCTACCACATGAAAGTAAAGTTATCGTAACATACACGTCCTGCCATGTCAAGCCGAAAATCTGAAATTGCCGGACAGAGCCGTTCATCACAGTTCGTCTTTGTGATGAAGGATCGTAACGCTTCTGGGCGGCATATAGAGACAGACCGAACCGGCTTTCGCCGTCACCTGTACAGGTTCTTCTGTAAATCCATCCTGGGTGGAAAGCATGATCCTTGTAAGAACAGATTCCTCCAGCCTGGTGATACCGGCGCCCCAGATCTCAAGGACAGCTTCCCGGCCTTCATCCCGGTTGTTAATCGCGACTATGATCTGTTCCGTATGGGAAAATCTTCCATAACAGAGTCCCTGGTAATCATTCCACAGGAACTTCACGGAACCGGTCCGAAGGATCTTATATTTCCGGTGTATGGCGATCATCTTCTTATGAAACTGCAGCAGTTCCTGATCCTCCCGGCCCCAGGGATATGTTCTCCTGTTATCCGGATCTGTAAATCCGCAGACTCCCGCTTCGTCTCCATAATACAGTGTGGGAGCTCCCGGCCATGTCATCTGAATCGCCACAGCTTCTCTCATAACCGCAACATTGATGTTTTCCGCGGCCTCTTCCGGTCTTCTGTAGGTAACTCTTCCTACAGTCCTGTTTGTCCTTGTCAGGAAACGGGAATGGTCATGATTGGAAAGCTCGTTCATGGCTGTATCGAGAGCCGACATATGAAGAGACCTCATGTGATTCTTCATTGCGCTGATGAACGCCCCGCTGTTCCCGTACAGATCTTCCCGGTATTCGTCGCTGTGCTTCTCCATACCGGTGAGAAACCAGGTGACAGGTTCCATGAACGCGTCATAGTTCATAACAGAATCCCACTCGTCGCCCCGAAGCCAGCTTTCCGGATTGCCGTAGTGTTCCGCGAGGATCAGGGCTTCCGGATTCGCCTCTTTCACCGCCCGGCGGAAATCTTTCCAGAACTGATGGTTAAATTCATTTGTATGCCCCAGGTCCGCAGCCACATCCAGACGCCAGCCGTCTGCAGAATAGGGCGGAGACACCCATTTTTTCCCCACTTCCAGTATATGATCATACAATTCCCGGGACCCTTCGTAATTCAGCTTCGGAAGAGTATCATGGGTCCACCAGCCGTCATAGGAAGTATTATAGGGCCACCCGTTCTCATCGCGGAAATCAAAATATGACCGGTAGGGGCTGTTGGCCGCCACATAGGCTCCGGGGGCGTAGCCTTCCTCCCCCTCATAGATCCGCTCTCTGTCCATCCATTTATTGAAGGATCCGCAGTGATTAAATACTCCGTCCAGAATGATCCTCATTCCTCTTCTGTGGATCTCCTCCACCAGTTTCGCGAAGAAACGGTTGCTTTCCTCCAGATTCCTCCTGTCTGTCACCCGCCGGATATATTTTCCGGCACGGGCGTTGTTCTCGTCTCCCGGATGCAGAAGGTCTCCGCCGTCCTCCACGATCTTTCCGTAATGAGGATCCACATAATCATAGTCCTGACAGTCATACTTATGGTTGCTGGGAGAAACAAAAATAGGATTCAGATAAAGGACTTCCACGCCCAGATCCTGAAGATAATCCAGTTTATCCATAACGCCCTGAAGATCGCCGCCGTAAAACTCCCTCACTCCCATGACAGCAGGGGTTTTGGACCAGTCCTCCACCCGTTCCGTCTGTCCGTTGATATAGAAATATTCCCCGGTCTCCACATCATTGGAAGGATCTCCGTTACAGAATCTGTCCACAAAGATCTGGTACATTACCGCGCCTTTGGCCCATTCCGGCGTATGGTACCCGGGATAGATTTCAAATTCCTCTCTTTCATGAATATCCATACTGACGCCGTGGCTGCTGTAATAGCAGGTCATCCAGCCGTAATGGATCTCAAAATGATAACGGAACACCCCATCCGGCATGGT
>CALWGI010000016.1 GCA_944380045.1 uncultured Blautia sp. | reverse complement strand
TTCAGAGAGGGTGAGAAAAAACTTCTTGTTCTTGCCAATTTCCAGAAAGCGCCCAGAGAAGTGGAACTTCCGGGAAGTGTGAAAAAGGTGCTGCTGAATAATCTGGAAGATCTGACGCTGAATGAAAACAGAATTCATCTGGATTCCTGGCAGTTTGTGACGCTGGAAATCTGAAAAAAGTAAGCTGTCTGGCTGCAGGCAGCTTACTTTTTTTGGGAAACATTTTGCAGGTGAATTGTAAAGAAAATGTGAACACAGATTATAAATTGTTTACTTGATTTTTGAGAATACCGCACACTATAATAAGAATGAAAGTACAGTAAAAAGGGGGAGTGCATGAAAAAATTTCAGGAATACTTCCTGTATTTTATGTTATATTCCGTTATTGGCTGGTGTTATGAAGTCTTTCTTGAGGTCGTGGTATACAGATGGGGATTTTCTAACAGAGGCATTCTTTTCGGGCCTTATTGTGTGGTATACGGATTCGGAGCGCTGATTCTTATGGGAACTCTGAAATGGCTGAAAGAAAAGGACATAAGAGCAGGAAGAGTGTGTATCACACCTGTACTTGTTTTTGCAGGTATTGTTGCAGTTACCACCCTTGTGGAATTGGCGGCAAGTTATATTATGGAATTTATCAGAGGATACTGGATGTGGGATTATACCCGATTCGCATTTAATTTCCAGGGCAGGATTGCCCTTAACCCCAGCATCCGGTTTGGAATCGGCGGAATGGTGATCCTGTATCTTTTGCAGCCGCTGTTTGAGAAAGGGATGAAGCGGATACCGGAGAGAGTACGGGCGGTTGCTTTCTGGATTCTGATTATTCTTCTTGCTGTGGATGTGTTTAGTAATTTATAATTCGCTGCAGTTCACGGAGCTTTTGCATCAGGCTTTGGTGCCTGTATTCTTAAGGAGGAAAAATGTACAAAGTTTTCGGACGAAGGGAGAAGGGGCAGTATTACAATAGGGAAGGGGCTTATCTGATTACATTTTCCGGGGACAGGACCGCGGTGGTCCGCACGCCGAGAGGATATTTTCTTCTTGGAGGAGGGATCCAGGGAGATGAAAGCGATGAAGAATGCATACGAAGAGAATGTCTGGAGGAATGCGGATACAGCTGTACTCCGCAGATGCTGGTAGCCTCCGCGGAGAGCTACTGCATACATGACCGAAAGGGGCTTTTCCACCCCATACAGCGGTATTATTACGGGAAACTGAACGACAGGGTGCAGTGTCCTGTTGAGAAGGATCATGAATTCCTCTGGGTGGAATATGACAAGATCCGGGGCAAGATGTTTTCAGAGATGCAGAACTGGGCTCTTGACCAGTGCAGAAACCTGGAACTGGCAGGCAGACTTGAATAAAAATATCATATCTCAAATTTAAAATACCAGATTTCCGAAACCTGAATCCATAAATAATTTATGGTCAGGTCCGGGAATCTGGTATTTTTGCGCAATATTATTCTGTCACGTTAACAAACTGGCTGTTATAGAGATTTTCATAGAAACCGCCTTTTTTCATCAGTTCGTCATGGCTGCCCTGTTCGATAATGCTTCCGTCTTTCATCACAAGGATCGTATCGGCATTGCGTATGGTTGACAGACGGTGGGCGACGATGAAACTGGTGCGTCCTTCCATCATCTGGTCGAAGGCTTCCTGGATCATCATTTCTGTTCTGGTATCGATGCTGGAAGTAGCTTCATCCAGGATCAGCATAGGCGGCAGGCAGAGCATGACGCGGGTGATGCACAGAAGCTGCTTCTGTCCCTGGCTTAAACTGTCCTCTTTCAGGACTGTGTCCAGTCCTTTGGGAAGACGGCGGATAAATTCCCAGCTGTGGGATTTCTTTGCCGCTTCAATGATCTCATCCTCTGAAGCATCCGGTTTTCCGATGCAGATATTTTCCCGTACCGTGCCGTTCTTGATCCAGGTGTCCTGAAGCACCATTCCGTAACTCTTTCTGAGAGCGTGGCGGGAAAGCTCTTTTACCGGATGCCCGTCCACGGAAATGGTACCGCCGTTGACGTCATAAAAACGCATCAGCAGATTGATGAAAGTTGTCTTTCCGCAGCCGGTGGGGCCTACAATGGCGATCCGTTTTCCCGGTGAGACATGGAGATTGAAGTTCTCGATCAGCTTTTTATCCGGAGTGTAGCTGAAGCATACATTCTCTATATCCACCTCGCCCTGTACGTTATCGACAGAGCCGGAAGCATCCGGGCTTTCCGGCGCCTCCTCCAGAAAAGCGAAGATCCTGGACGCGCATGCAAGGGCGTTCTGGAGCTCAGTGATCACGGAGCTGATGTCGTTGAAGGGCTTCATATACTGGTTTGCGTAGGCGAGAAGTACGGAAAGTCCTCCGACGGTCAGATATCCGCCGGGGATGAGGAACGCGCCTACAAGGGCTACCGCCGCGTAGATCACATTGTTTACGAAACGGGTGGACGGATTGGTAAGGCTGCTGAAAAACACCGCTTTCTGGCTGTATTCTTTCAGTTCCTTATTGACCTGGGAAAACCTCGCGGAGGATTTTTCTTCATAGCCGAACGCCTGGACCAGCTTCTGATTTCCGATCATCTCTTCAATGAGAGCTGTCTGGCGTCCTCTGGCGTCACTCTGTTTCCGGAACATCTGGAAAGAGCGTCCGGAAATAAATTTTGCCACAAAGAAACTCAGTGGCGTCAGCACGATCACAAGAAGGGTGATCCATACATTCTTGGAAAGCATGAATATCAGAGTTCCGATGATAGTGACGATTCCCGAGAAAAGCTGGGTAAATCCAAGCAGAAGTCCGTCGGAGAGAATATCGGTATCCGCGATCACCCGGCTGATAATATCTCCGGTGCTGTGCTGGTCCAGATAGGACAGCGGCAGTTCCTGGATATGCCGGATGGCTTTTGCGCGGATGTCTCTTACGGTGTTATAGGTCATGCGGTTGTTGATGATATTCATGATCCAGGTTGCAGCTCCGGATACGATCACCATAACAAGGATTCTGGACAGATAATACCACATATTGTCAAAGTTCACCTGTCCCTCGCCGACGATCTCATCTATGGCGTCGCCGAAAAGGATGGGAACGTAGAGCTGAAGGATCACGGAAGCCGAGGCGAGAACAATGCTGAGGATCAGAAGGAAACGGTACCTCCCGATGAAGCGGAGTACCTTCCACAGGATTTCCATGCTGTTGTTCTTCTGCTGCGCTGTATCTGTTTTCATGAAAGAACCTCCTTTCCGCTGATAACAGGGGTTCCGTCCTGCCTGCCGGAAATCTTTTCTCCGTTCTCATAACGGTTCCGTTCCTCCGGGAACTGGGAGAAGTAGATCTCACGGTAGGTGGAGCAGGAACGGATAAGAGTATCATGAGTTCCCAGCCCGCAGAGCGCTCCGTCGTCCAGCACCAGGATCTGATCGGCCTGACGGATGCTGGCGGCACGCTGGGAGACGAGGAAGGTGGTAACCTGTCCGCCAAGTCCGGCGAGGGCTTTTCTGAGCGCGGCGTCTGTGGCGAAATCCAGCGCGCTGGCGCTGTCGTCGAGGATCAGTATTTCCGGATTTTTGACGAGGGCCCTGGCGATGGTGAGACGCTGGCGCTGGCCTCCGGAAAGGTTTTTGCCGTTCTGTTCCAGGGCGAAATCAAGCTGTCCCGGTTTGCCTTCCACGATCTCTCTGGCCTGGGCGGTGGTCAGCGCGCTCCAGATCTCTTCGTCTGTGGCGTCCTCCCGGCCCCATTTCATATTGTCGCGGATGTTTCCCTTAAACAGGGCGGCTCTCTGGGGAACCACTCCGATCTTGTCGCGAAGCGCCCGGCGGGAATAATTTTTGATGTTTTCCCCGTCCAGCAGGATCTCTCCGGACGTGGCGTCATAAAAACGGGCGATCAGGTTGACAAGCGTGCTTTTGCCGCTTCCTGTACCGCCGATGATACCTACGGTTTCTCCTCTTTTTACGGAAAAACTGATGTCGGTGAGGCTGGGAGCGCCGGTTCCCTGATAGGAAAACGTAACGTTCTGAAACTCGACGGAACGGCTGCCCGTGGAATCTCCGGAAGATGAGCCGGCAAATTCCATAGTGGAATCCACTTTAAGGATATCCGCCACACGTCCGGCGCAGGCTGCGGATTTGTTCAGTGTGATGATCAGAGAAGCGAGCTTGATCAGCTCCACGATCATCTGCGCCATATAGTTGTACAGAGCCACAACTTCACCCTGCTGCATGTTCCCAAGGCTGACCTGGAGTCCTGCGTTATTGATGAGGATAACGGTAGCGATGTTGATGAGCACATAGGTGACCGGATTGAGGAGGGCGGAAAGCCTTCCCACGAACTCGTTCAGTTTTGTCAGAGCCAGGTTGCTCTGGTCGAATTCCTCAACAGCTTCTTTTTCCCGGCAGAAAGCGCGGATCACACGAACGCCGGTAAGATTTTCTCTTGTAAGGCCGGTCACCGCGTCCAGTTTGCCCTGAACCCTGCCGAACAGAGGGATACTGAGATACATGATCACAAAGACAACCAGGAACAGTACCGGTATCGCGGCCGCGAAAATAAGGGCGCAGCGAACATTGATGGTGAAAGCCATCACCATGGAGCCGATAACGATAAAGGGGCTTCGGAGCAGAAGCCGAAGGCCCATGTTCAGGCCGTTCTGCACCTGATTGATATCATCGGTAAGTCTGGTGATCAGTGTGTCGGTTCCAAGTCTGTCCAGTTCTGTATAGGACAGTCCCTGGACATGGTCGTATACCGCCTGCCGGAGTTCCGTGGAGAATCCCACGCTGGCCTTCGCGGCGAAATACTGGGCTGTGATGCTGACCGTAAGGCCGGCGGCGGCCATCAGGATCAGGATCAGGAAGTTCTGAATGATAAATCCTCTGTCATCCCGGGCGATCCCCACGTCAATAATGCGTGCGATCACTACCGGAACAAGAAGATCGAACACAACTTCCAGAAATTTAAAGAAAGGAGCAAGGATGCTTTCTTTCTTATAGTTTTTCAGAAAAGGTGCGAGGGTACGCATTTTTCTTTCCTCCTGTTCTTGTTCGTTGACATTTCCTGTTATATTCCTGTACAATGTGGCCATGGCCTGAATGTTATGCGGTATATCTGCATGAAGAGAGGCCATACCGCATTATTGCGGCACAGGCTATAACATTCTTAGTATACAGGTTATATTTTATTTTGTACACTGAAATTTACAGATATTATATAGGAGAAAAATATGAGACGCGACGTGACTCTGGAAGAGATTTCCGATGGAAAATTATACGGATCAAACGATATGGTGAAGGCGGACTGCCAGGATTGCAGAGGCTGCTGCGACTGCTGTAAGGGAATGGGGGATTCTGTCGTCCTGGATCCTTATGATGTCTGGCGGCTTGGCAGGGGACTTCATAAAAGCGCAGACGGGCTGATGGCGAAAGAACTGGAACTGAGCGTGGTGGACGGCAATATCCTTCCCCACCTTGCCATGACAGGAGAGGAGGAGAGCTGTGTTTTCCTTAATGAAGAGGGAAGATGCTCCGTACATGAGTACCGGCCGGGATTCTGCCGGCTGTTCCCGCTGGGCAGGTATTATCAGGAGAACGGTTTTTCCTATATTCTGCAGATCCATGAATGTTCCAACAGGAACCGCACCAAAGTGAAGGTAAAGAAATGGATCGATACGCCGGATCTGAAGCGTTATGAGAAATTCGTGTACGACTGGCATGAATTCCTTCTGAAAGTCCAGGAGGTTTTTTATAAAGCGGAAGATAAAGAGCTGGAAAAAAATCTGAACCTGTATGTCCTGGGGAGATTTTACCGTACGCCCTACGACGAAAACAGGGATTTCTACGAGCAGTTTTATGAGAGACTGAAAGAAGCAGACGGGCTTCTTGCTCTTGAGGCGTAAAACTTATGGTTGACTTTGATGTTTATCATCGGTATAATATGCAAAGTTAGGACACTAACTATAATTAAAAGAGGTGCAGATGATGCAGGATAATGATGAAAAGATCAGAAACATGCACATGGGTCTTCTGATCCATACTCTTTCCAATCAGATGAAGCGCGCCTGTTCCGACATAGGCGGAACGGAGGAGCTGACGCCGATCCAGAGACATATTCTGAAGTATATTCTTCTTACCACCCTCCATAGGGACGTTTACCAGAAGGATATCGAGGGGGAGTTCCAGATACGCAAATCCACGGTGACGGGGATCCTGAAACTGATGGAGAAAAACGGCTTCATAGAGAGAGTGAATTCCGAAAAAGACGCCAGATATAAGAGGCTGGTGCCCACAGAGAAGGCGGAAGGGTTAAGACCCAGCATCATGGAGCATATCCGGGAAACGGAAGCCCGGCTTGTCAGGGGAATCCCCGAGGACGAACTGGATGTCTGCAGAAACGTGATGTGCCGGATGCTTGACAATCTTGCAGAAAAAAACAGGGAGAATAAGGAGGTAGACCAAAAAGATGAATAAGACACTTTTAAGTTCAGTCCGGGAATACAAAAAACAGTCTGTACTGGCTCCGATCTTTGTAATCCTTGAAGTGCTGATGGAAGTCCTGATCCCCATGGAGATGGCGAAGATCATTGACGTCGGCATTGCCGGGGGAGATATCGGCTATATTGTACAGAGGGGTGTGATCCTGGTATGTATGGCAATGCTTGCCCTCTGGTTCGGTATGATGGCGGGAAATATGGCCGCGATTGCCGGAGCCGGATACGCCAAGAATCTCCGCCATGACATTTTTTATAAAATCCAGGAATTTTCGTTTAAAAATATCGACCATTTTTCCACGTCAGGTCTGGTGACCCGTATGACCACAGATATCACCAACGTGCAGATGGCGTATATGATGAGCATCAGGCTTCTGGCCCGCGCGCCCATCATGGTGGTGCTTTCCTGGATCATGACGCTTATGATCAACAGGAAGATCGCGCTTTTATTCCTGGTTGTAATTCCTCTTCTGGGAGGAGCGCTGATCTTTATTGCTAAGAAAGCCCATCCTCATTTCGTGAAGGTGTTCGACGAGTATGACGTGCTGAACAATTCCGTGCAGGAGAATGTAAACGCGTCCCGCGTGGTCAAGGCCTTTGTAAGAGAGGATTTTGAGATCAGGAAATTCCACGGGATTTCTCAGTATGTATACGATCTGTTCACAAAAGCGGAAAAGATCGTGGCGTGGAACTCTCCGGTCATGCAGTTTACCGTATACATCGTGGTGCTGGCGATGATCCTTATCGGCGGCAGGAGCATCGTATTCGGCTCCATGGAAACGGGAGAGATGACAAGCGTGGTAGTATACGCCATGCAGATGCTGATATCGCTGATGATGGTTACTTTTGTCTTTGTAATGATCATGATCGCGGAGGCGTCCACAGACCGTATCACCGAGGTGCTTACCGAGGTTCCCGATATGCAGGAAAAAGACAATGCGGTTAAAACCGTGCCCAACGGCGATATTGATTTTGACCATGTGGAATTCAGCTATGCGGGAGAAGGAGGCAATCTTTCTCTGAAGGATATCAATCTCCACATTAAATCCGGACAGACGATCGGTATCATCGGCGGAACCGGAAGCGCGAAATCCACTCTGGTACAGATGATCCCCAGGCTTTACGATGTGACGAATGGCTCCGTGAAGGTGGGAGGCATTGACGTAAGAGACTATAATCTGGAGATCCTCCGTGATCAGGTGTCCATGGTCCTGCAGAAAAACGTGCTGTTTTCCGGAACGATCTATGAAAACATCCGCTGGGGAAATGAGAACGCGTCAGATGAAGAAGTGCAGAGAGTCTGTCGTCTGGCTCAGGCCGACGGATTCGTAAAAGAATTTCCGGCAGGTTATAATACCATGATCGTGCAGGGCGGAAACAATGTTTCCGGCGGACAGAAACAGAGACTGTGTATTGCCCGCGCGCTGCTGAAAAAACCGAAGATCCTTATTCTTGACGACTCCACCAGCGCGGTGGATACCAAGACGGACGCAATGATCCGCAAGGCTTTCCGGGAAGAGATCCCGGATACCACCAAGATCATCATTGCCCAGAGAGTTTCCTCTATAGAAGACGCAGATCAGATCATCGTCCTTGATAAAGGCGAGATCTCCGGTATCGGCACTTCAGAGGAACTTCTGAAAACAAACGCGATTTACCGAGAGGTTTATGAGTCACAGGTGAAAGGAGGAGAGGATGATGAGTAAGAAGAAAAAGCCTTCAAGAGTTACCCAGAATACGCTGAATACGGCGAAACGTCTCCTGAGATACATGACTGAGACCTACAAAGTCCAGTTTGTGATCGTTTTTATCTGTATTCTGTTAAGCTCCATCGGTACGATTTCCGTTTCGCTGTCGCTGAAGTTCCTTCTGGACGACTTTATCATTCCGCTGATCGGGCAGCAGACTCCGGATTTTTCCGGACTTTACAGCGCGCTTGCGGTTCTTGCCTGTATCTTCCTTGTGGGAGTGGCGGCGACCTTTACTTACACCAGAATGATGGTTTATATCGGACAGGGCGTCCTGAAAAAAGTGAGGGACGATATGTTCGAACATATGCAGACCCTGCCGATCCGCTATTTTGACCAGCGGACCAACGGCTCGATCATGAGCCTTTACACCAACGATACAGATACGCTGCGTCAGATGATCAGCCAGGCGATCCCCCAGGCGCTGATGTCGTTTTTTACAATTATTGTTACCTTTATTTCCATGATCATTCTCAGCCCGCTGCTGACGATTCTGGCAGTGGTGATCATTTTCGTAATGCTTGCCGTTACCAGACTCATCGGCGGCAACAGCGGCAAATTCTTTGTCCGTCAGCAGATGTCTCTGGCTGATGTGACCGGCTTTGTGGAAGAGAGAATGAACGGACAGAGAGTGGTCAAGGTATTTAACCATGAAAGGAAGTCCGAGCAGGAGTTTGACAAGCTGAACGAGGCCCTTTTCCAGAGCGCGGCCAGCGCCAATAAATTCGCCAACATGATGGGACCGGTGATCGGAAATATCGGAAACCTGCAGTTCGTGCTCACAGCGGTCCTGGGCGGTTTCCTTTCCGTGGCGGGAGTGGGAGGAATTACTCTCGGCGTCATGGCGTCCTATCTGCAGTTTACGAAGAGCTTTACCCAGCCTTTCATGCAGGTTGCCCAGCAGTTCAACTCCATTATCATGGCTCTTGCCGGAGCGGAACGTATCTTCCAGCTCATCGACGAGAAACCCGAGGTGGACGAGGGTTATGTAACGCTTGTCAACGCGAAAAAAGATGAAAAGGGCAACATTGTGGAATGTGAGGAACGTACAGGAATGTGGGCGTGGAAACATCCCCATTCTGCCGACGGTTCTGTAACTTATACGGAACTTAAGGGAGACGTTGTGTTTGAGGACGTTACCTTCGGCTACAACGACGATAAAGTAATCCTTCACGATATCAGCCTGTACGCGAAGCCCGGACAGAAGCTGGCCTTCGTAGGTTCCACAGGAGCCGGAAAGACCACGATCACCAACCTGATCAACCGTTTCTACGATATCCAGGAAGGAAAGATCCGGTACGACGGCATTAATATCACCAAGATCAAAAAAGACGATCTGAGACGTTCTCTCGGAATCGTTCTCCAGGATACGCACCTGTTTACCGGTACGATCATGGATAATATCCGTTATGGAAAACTGGACGCGACGGATGATGAGGTTTATGAGGCAGCGAAACTTGCCCATGCGGATCACTTTATCCGGATGCTTCCCAACGGTTATCAGACACTGCTCAGCAGTGACGGCGAGGAGCTGTCACAGGGTCAGAGACAGCTTCTCTCCATTGCCAGAGCGGCTGTGGCGGATCCGCCGGTACTGATCCTGGACGAAGCGACTTCCAGTATCGATACCCGTACGGAACAGATCGTGCAGCAGGGTATGGATAACCTGATGAAAGGACGTACGGTATTTGTGATCGCTCACAGACTTTCCACTATCCGCAACAGTGACGCTATCATGGTTCTGGATCATGGAAAGATCATTGAGAGAGGAGATCATAAGGATCTGATCAAACAGAAAGGTACGTACTATCAGCTCTATACAGGAAAGCTGGAGCTGTCATAAAGAGTTTATCGAAGAAAAATTAATATGAAAAAGCGTCCCGCAGCAGATGTGTCGATTTTCTTTGTTTTGCTCCGTCGCCTTTTGTATGAAAAAAATCAAAACTCGCTTCGCTCAGACAGTTGATTTTTGTCATACGCTGTGCTCGCAAAACTGTGAAAATCTGCCAGGCATCTGCCGCGGGACGCTTTTTTCTGTATGAACTTCTTCTTGGGGATGTTGTAAAATGCGTAGGAGAGCTTCGACAAAATTTTATGAGAAACAAAAAAGCAGCATTTCTGTTCTTCTGGTCAGAAGAGAGATGCTGCTTTTTCTGTGAATGAAGTATTATATATTCTCAGATGCTTCTGTGACGCTATGTATCTGTGCTCCGGCGGTTTCAATGGCTTCTGTGTTTTCTGCTTTTCTATGTTTCTTAAGATACATGATAGAAGCGAAGAGTACGGTGAAGGGGACGCTTAAGACGATGCCGAAGCTTCCGGACAATCCCTGCATGATGGCGATTCCGATGTTGTTGGAATTGATGATCTGCTGATAAGAGAGGTTGTAGGCGTAGTCCAGAAGGAGCATGCTGACGCTGCTTCCGGCGAAGGCCAGGATCAGGGTGTTGCTGTCGGTTCCCATCATGTCCCGTCCAACATGGATGCCTGCCCTGAAAAGCTCTTTTCTTGTCATCTCCGGGTTTTGCTTCAGGATCTCGGACATGGAACTGCTGACGGACATGGCAACGTCCATAACGGCGCCCATACTGGAGATCAGAAGGCCGGAGAAGAGCAGTCCGCCTACCTGGATCCGGTTGGTGTTCCAGAGCGTCATCAGTGTTTCGATATCAGATACGTTATATCCGGTAATCCCGGAGAGAATACTGAAAAGCTGTGCGGAGATTCCGGCACAGAGGACCCCCAGCATGGTCCCCAGGATAGATACCACAGTCTTTTTGGTGGGGCCTCCGATCAGGTACATGGTCACGACTGTGGTGATGGCGCATACAAAAACCGCCGCCCAGAAAGGGGACAGTCCCCGGTATACCAGAGGAAGATAGACGAAGATCACACAGAAAAAGGTGAAGATCAGTCCGGCGCTTCCTTTGATTCCCTGTTTTCCTCCGATCACGCACAGAAGAAGAATATATAAGGCCGCAAAAAGATAGATCACCCATTCCCTGTCCTGGGAATAAACGCTGGCAATGACGGATTCGCCTGCAACGCTCTGCATGACGATAACATGCATTCCCGGCGTACAGCCAGCCCCGAAAAGATAGCCGGAACTGCTGGTTACCGTCAGTTCCTCGCCTTTTTTCTCACCGGAATCCATCCGCACAACGACTCGCTGCTCGCCTACGCGGGTGCCGTCTGCCTGCAGGTTGTCCTGAAGGACTTCTACGACCGTGGCTTTCTCAAAAGTCTGTCCCTCTCTGGAGACAAGCTCTGTTTTTTCAACCTGATTTATTTTCACTGTAAATACAGCAAAAAGAATACAAATAAGAATTAAGATAAGCCGACGGGCAGCTTTTTTGCTGAAAAGCTGCCCATCGTGTTTCTGAAAATACGTTTTCAATGCTGATTACCGCCTTACTGTGCTGATTCTTCAGTTGCTGCCGCATCATCGGTTGCAGCTGCGTCAGCTGTTTCTTCAGTTGCTGCCGCTTCCTCAGTTGCCGCTTCTGCAGTTTCATCAGCAGCCGTATCTTCTGCCTCATCGGCAGTTTCCGCGGAAGCGTCTCCAGTCTTTTCAATGGTAAAGGCCTCGTCAATGGGTTCTACGGTTCCGTCGTCTTTGATCTGATAAGTCTCGATGGTGAAGCTGTCGGCATCCATGGTGATCACAGAGTAGGAGGGAAGCCAGTTCTGGCTGCGTACTGCAACATAATCCTGCTGTGTGGGGATCAGTTCATAATATTTTGATCCGCTGGCGGAGTTTGCCGTCATGTAAAGGATGCCCTGAGGATCTGTTACAGTATTTCCTTCCGTGTCTTCGATGGTGTAGCACATATTGTCTTCGTTGAATGCGTCTTTCAGAGCAGCGCCTTCCTCATCGCCTTCCTCGGGGCTGAGCGGGATCTGCTCGCCTGTTTCCACGTTGTATGCGTGATCCCAGTCATAATCCATTCCATCCTCGGTAAGCTGGAACTCATAGCTGCTGTGTGTCTGGCCGTCTCCGTAGAGGAGTTTTGTACGGCTGTATGTATGGTCGTGCCCCTGAAGTACGACATCGATATCATTCTCATCGAATACAGGGGTAAGCTGTGTTCTCAGGATCATACCGTCTGTGTCGGAGTGATCGAGGCCGGAACCGTAGATGTCCTGATGAATGGTGACGATACGCCATTTCGCATCCGGATAAGCGGCTACAGCTTCCTTGATCGCCTCCGCATGCTCGGCGACATTGTAATTATTTGTGTTCAGTACGATGAAGAGTCCGTCGCCGTAGGAGTAGTAGTAGTCTCCGCCCGCTTCTGTCTTACCGTATTCCGTAGTATTAGGATTATTGAAATGATAGGAATAGTCAGGATTCAGAGAATCGTGGTTTCCGATGGTGGTGGCTACCGGAAGGCTGGCAAGAGCGTCCGCGCTTAAATAAGCGGCGTATTCCTCCTCTTTTGCTTCGCCGGTTTTGTTGACCTGGTCGCCGGCAGAGATCACGAAGTTGATGTCCGGATTTTCTTCCAGCGCGGTATTCAGTGTTCTGTTCCATGCGAAACCGTCGTTCTGAGCAGCGGTATTCGCCGCTCCGGATTCATCAGAAAGTTCGCCGCCGTCCTGAGGCTGTCCTTTGGAAGCGCCGATCTGCGGATCGCCCACATAGAGCATTTTTACGGTGTCTGTATCCTGAGTCGTATATTCTACAACATCGCTCTGTTCACCGTTTCTCTCCACAGTATAATAGTAAGTCGTGTTGGGCTGAAGTCCGGTGACAGTCACATAATTATATTCGTAAGCAGTATCTCCGGTCAGGGACTGGTCAACATCGCCGGTCGTACCGGTGAATGTTTCAAGGGCATTCTGATCTGTTCCAAAATGCACTACCGGCGTACCCTCGGAGTCTGTTTTTTCGCTGTACCATGCAAAGTTCAGTTCTGTTTCATCTTTTCCGGGAGTAAGGGATACTTTCGTATAATCGGAAGACAGAGTCTCCCAGTTATCTTTGTAAGCCTGCCATTCTGCCGCGTCGCCTGTTACGCTGCTGTCATTGTAATGCTCTGTAGCCGCGTAAGCGGTGGGACATACCATAGATGCTGTTAATAAAGTAAGCATTGCTGCGATAACTTTTCTCTTCATTGTTCTAGTTTCACTCCTCTTCTCAAAAACAAAAAGTCTTGTTACGTTCCGGAACGAGGTCAGTATAGCACCGGGAAAAACGGGATTCAATACAGGTGCGGAAGAATTGAGATACATTTAACATGATGTTTACAGAAGATGAGAAAAAACAAAAAAGTGAACAATTTGCAAGATCTGCTTGCTTTCAATACGAATTCGTAATATAATATAAAATACGAATTCGTACTAAATGAAAGAAAAAACGGGACAGAAGTATATTTCAAAAAGGAGTGATGAGATATATGAAAGAAGACCGGAAATATATAGACAGAATGAATCTCTGTATGAATCAGATCGACGGACTGTACTATATGGCGGCCAGGAAGCTGGGGATCAAGGATAATACGCTGGCGCTGTTTTATGTGCTGAACGACGGGGAATCCCATACCCAGAAAGAAATCTGCGAGGAGTGGCTGATACCCAAAACCACCATCAATACCATTGTCCGGGAGAATGTGGATCTGGGCTATATCCGTCTGGAGAATGCAGGACACAGAAAAGAAAAAAGAATCCTTCTCACAGAGCGGGGGAAGGCGTACGCGGATCGGATACTGAGACCGGTGTATGCTGCGGAGGAATCTGCCATGGCCAGGACCCTGGAGGAATTCTCTCCGAAACTTCTGGACGGCCTGGAGGCGTTTACCGGATATCTCAGGGAAGCCTTTCACAGAGAAATACTGGATGATATGGAAAAGGAGGAGACTGCGCAGTGAGGCCGTCGGGCCGCGCTGTTTTTCCGGGCAATACTGCCGGAAAATAAGAAATTATATGGACTCAAAGACATTATTTGCAAAGACACCGCCGCTGAAACTGTTTTTTATCGCGTCGCTGCCGGGTGCGGTCAGCATGCTGGCCTCAGCCCTGTATCAGCTGATCGACGGCATCCTTGTGGGGCAGATCCTGGGAGAGAATCCTTTCGCCGCCCTGAATCTGGCAATGCCTTTTGTGATCATCAATTTTTCCCTGGCAGATCTGATCGGCGTGGGATCCGCGGTTCCCATATCGATAAGTCTCGGAAAGAAAAAAGATCAGGAAGCCAACAACTATTTTACATGCGCGTGCCTGATGATCGTGGCCGCCGGGGTGCTGCTGGGATCGGCGCTCTTCCTTCTTGCCTATCCTCTTCTGAGACTGATGGGAGCGGAAGGGGAACTTCTGGAGCTGGCTGTCCAGTACCTCAGAGTGTACGCGCTCTGCGCGCCGGTGACCACCATCATATTCGCCGTGGATAATTATCTCAGGATCTGCGGAAAGATCTGGGAGAGTATGTTCCTGAATATTTTTATGTCCGTGCTGACGGCGGTCCTGGAATTTACTTTTCTGTACATATTCCGGTGGGGGATCTGGGGAGCGGGACTTGCCACCTGTACAGGCATGTTTGTCTGCTCGGCTGCCGCGTTTGTGCCTTTTTTCAGAGGAAAAATGCAGCTGAAATTCTGCAGGCCGCGTTTTTCCGCCTATATGATCAGGAAGATCGTAAGCTGCGGAAGCCCGAATTTTCTCAACAATATCGCGGGAAGGATCACTTCGATCCTGATGAATTTCCTGCTGATGCGCATGGGCGGAGCCCAGGCGGTATCCGTCTACGGCATCCTGATGTATGCGGAAGGATTCGTTCAGCCGCTTCTTTACGGCATGTGCGATTCCCTGCAGCCTGCGGTGAGTTATAATCTGGGCGCAGGAAACAGAGGCCGGATCCGTGCGATTGAAAAATGCTGTTATACGGCCAGCGCGGTGGTATCCCTGGCTTCGGCAGCAGTTATGCTGTTCTTTACCGATACGGTGGTCAGACTGTTTGTAAGCAGTCCGGACGGCGGTTTTATGGAAATGGCGCATCTGGCGATGACTCTGTTTGCCCTGACATACCTGACCCGGTGGTTTTCTTTTGCCACCCAGAGTTATATGGTCGCTGTGGAGCGGGCAAAAGAAGCGGCGCTCATTTCGCTTTCCACGGCTCTTTTGTTCCCGGTCCTTCTGGTAGGAGTGTTCTGGCCCCTTGGACTTACAGGGATCTGGATGAATTTTGCAGGCACCTCTCTGCTGGCGGGAATCCTTTCCGCGGCGCTTCTGAAACGTCATCGTCCTTAAATGACGGAAATTAAATGGTATTTTTGTAGATAATAATCAGGAATCATGATATACTGAAAAGAACATAATAAAAACGTGAAAATTATAAAAAGAAATGAGGTGGCTGTGTATGTTAAAGAGCTGGAACCCTCCGGAAATGCCGGAAAAAGAAGAGATCGCCCAGCGGCTGGACAAGGCGAGAGGCAAGATGTATGAACTGCAGATGAAGATCAAGGAACACAAGATTCCGGTGCTGGTCCTGTTTGAAGGCTGGAGCTCGGCCGGAAAAGGAAGCATGATCGGAAAGGTGATCAAGAACATCGACCCAAGATTTTTTAAAGTGGCTACCATGTCGGCGCCCACGGAGGACGAACTCCGCCGGCCTTTCCTGTACCGCTATATGCGCCAGATCCCGGAGCAGGGTAAATTTACATTCCTGGATTCCGGCTGGATGGAAGAGACGACGAAGGAAGTCCTGGAAGACGGGCTTTCCGGGGAAGATTATGAGAAGCGTATCGACAGTATCAAGCGTTTCGAGAGACAGCTTACCGACAATGGTTATCTGGTTGTGAAATTCTTCATGCACATCAGTAAAGACGAGCAGGCAAAGCGCATGAAGGGACTGCTCTCCGGAGAGGATACCCAGTGGCGCGTGCAGAAGTTTGATCAGTGGCAGAATGAGCATTACGGAAAATGCGAGAAAGTATACGACAGATATCTGAAGGATACCAATATGTCCACTTCGCCCTGGTATATCGTGGACGCGAAGAATAAAAAATGGGCGGAGCTCCAGGTCCTGGAGACGCTGGTAAGCAATATAGAAGTGGGACTTCAGAATCAGATGCATTCTGTTCCCATTCTTCAGAATGTATTTCCGCTGGTGAAGATGCCGAAACTTCAGGATGTGGAACTGGAAGGCAAAGTGATCGAAGAGGAAGAGTACCGGAAGGAACTCAAGGAGCTGCAGAAGCGCCTCAGAGAGCTTCACAACCGCGTATACAGGAAGCGTGTCCCCGTGATCATCACCTATGAAGGATGGGATGCGGCAGGCAAGGGCGGAAACATCAAGAGGATCACAGGAGCCCTTGACCCCAGAGGGTTTGAGGTTCATCCGATCGCCAGCCCGGAGCCCCATGAGAAAGCCCGCCATTATCTGTGGCGTTTCTGGACAAGGCTTCCCAAGGACGGGCACATCGCCATTTTTGACCGCACCTGGTACGGCCGCGTTATGGTGGAGCGCCTGGAGGGATTCTGTTCCGAGAATGACTGGAAGCGCGCCTATAACGAGATGAATGAGTTTGAGAAAGAGCTTCATGACTGGGGCGCTGTGATCATCAAGTTCTGGGTTCAGATTGATAAGGATACGCAGCTTGAGAGATTCACAGACCGTCAGAATAATCCTGAGAAGCAGTGGAAGATAACAGACGAGGACTGGAGAAATAGAGAGAAATGGGATCTCTACGAGGACGCGGTGAACGAAATGCTCAAAAAGACAAGCACCACGTTCGCACCCTGGCATATCCTGGAATCTGTGGACAAGAAATACGCCCGGATCAAAGCGTTGAAGATCGTAATAGAAGAACTGGAAAAGGCCCTGGATTAAGGGCCTTTTCTTTGTCGGATATGCTGTATCAAAGAGTTGTGTTACGGTTCCATGAATTTCTTCAGCTCCTCCATAAAGGTGCTGACGTCCTTGAATTCACGGTAAACGGAGGCGAAACGCACATAGGCTACAGCGTCCAGATGCTGCAGGTGGGACATCACGATCTCGCCGATCTCACTGCTGGAGATCTCCCTGTCCGCGCGGTCAAAAATTTCGCCTTCAATAGAATCCATCATGGTTTCGATCTTTTCCACGGGTATGGGGCGCTTATAGCAGGCCCTTAAAACTCCGTCCTGGATCTTGCTTCTGTCATACTGCTCACGGTTCTGATCCTTCTTGATCACGCTGAGCGGGATTGTCTCTACTTTTTCGTAGGTGGTAAAACGCTTTCCGCAGGATTCACACATCCTTCTTCTGCGGATGGAATTGGTATCCTCCACCGGTCTGGAATCCACAACCCGGATGTTTTCCTGGCCGCAAAACGGGCATTTCATAGTGGTCTCCCCTTTCTCCCCTTTTATGGGCACATTATACTATAATTTTTCTTTTTATGTCAACAAATCCTGATGTATATTCCGCTCTTTTTTGAATAATTATAAAGAAAAACAGGTTTTGCCATGCGATTGTGCGAGCTGAAACAGAAAGAAGTTATCAATACCTGTACCTGCCGCAGCCTGGGCTGCCCGGCCGATGTGGAATTCGACTGTGTCACAGGATGCGTCACTGCTCTGATCGTTCCCGGTCCGGGAAGATTTTTCTGCTTTCTGGGAAGAGAAAATGAGTACGTGATCCCCTGGAAATGTATCTGCCAGATCGGGGAAGATATTATCCTGGTGGAGATCCAGGAAGATAAATTCCTCCGCAGAGAGCGCCTGCTGTAAATTTGTCAAGGGCTTATATTTTTTATATTTTTCCGTAAAAAGTATATTTCACCTTCACTCTGAGAATGATTTTTAGTGTAAAGCTGCTGAAGAAAGAGTGAAGGAGGATATTTCGATGGCGCTTAATAAAGTAGAAATCTGCGGAGTCAATACATCAAAACTTCCTGTTCTTAAACCTGAAGAAAAAGAGGAACTTTTCCGAAGGATCAGGGAAGGGGACCTGGAGGCCAGGGAACTGTACATCAAGGGCAATCTCCGGCTGGTATTAAGTGTTATCAAGCGTTTTCAGAGCAGCAGTGAGAACGCGGATGATCTTTTTCAGATCGGATGTATAGGCCTTATGAAGGCGGTGGATAATTTTGACACCACGTTAAATGTGAAGTTTTCCACCTACGCCGTCCCCATGATCATCGGAGAGATCAGAAGATATCTGAGAGACAATAACAGTATCCGGGTGAGCCGTTCGCTCCGGGACATCGCCTACAAGGCAATCTACGCCAGGGAAAAATACACGAAGGAACATCTGAAGGAACCTACGCTGACGGAGATAGCAGAGGAGATCGGGATCGGAAAAGAACTTATCGTCTACGCCATGGACGCCATTCAGAATCCGGTAAGTCTTTTTGAACCCGTCTATTCCGAAGGGGGCGATACTCTTTATGTGATGGATCAGATCAGCGATAAAAAGAACCGGGAAGAGCACTGGATCGAGAATCTTTCGCTGCGGGAGGCCATGCACCGGCTTACGGACAGGGAGAGACACATCATAGAAATGCGTTTTTACGAAGGAAAAACCCAGATGGAAGTGGCGGAGGAAGTGGGAATCTCCCAGGCGCAGGTCAGCAGGCTGGAAAAGAACGCGCTGAAAACCATGCGGAATTTCCTCAGAACATAGCAGAATAAAACAGACGCCGGAAAAAGTATTCCGGCGTCTGAGTCTTATGATATTCGGATATTATACGATACCCTGTGCTTTCATAGCGTCTACAACTTTCTCGAATGCTGCGATGTTGGCTCCGACAACAAAGTTGTCTTTCATGTCGTAGCGTTCTGCAGCTTCGGAAATCTTGCTGTAGATGTTTTTCATGATATTCTGAAGCTTCTCGTCAACTTCCTCTGCGCTCCAGGAAAGTCTCATGGAGTTCTGGCTCATCTCCAGAGCGGAAGTAGCTACGCCGCCGGCGTTGGAAGCTTTGCCCGGCAGGAACAGGATTCCGTTCTCCATGGCGTATTCGGTAGCGTCCAGAGTAGTAGGCATGTTCGCGCCCTCTACGATATATTTGCAGCCGTTGGCTTTCAGTGTCTTCACTGCGTCGAGATCAAGCTCATTCTGGGTAGCGCAGGGAAGATATACGTCGCATTTGATGTTCCAGATGCCTGTGCCGTCTGTGTAGGTGGCTCCCTCAACACGGTCGGCGTATTCTTTGATACGGCCGCGTTTTACTTCCTTGATGTCTTTTACAATGTCAAGGTTGATGCCGTTGGGATCATGGATGTATCCGTTGGAGTCGCACATTGCCACAACTTTGGCGCCAAGCTGTGTTGCCTTCTCAACAGCGTAGATGGCAACATTACCGGAACCGGTAACGATCACTGTCTTGCCTTCAAGAGAATCGTTGTGAGCGTTCATCAGCTCGTTGAGGATGTATACAACGCCGTATCCGGTAGCCTGTGTACGGATCAGGGAACCGCCGAAGCTTAAGCCCTTGCCGGTAAGAACGCCTTCGCTGAGATTGCGGATGCGTTTGTACTGTCCGTAAAGGTAGCCGATCTCGCGGCCGCCGACGCCGATATCACCTGCGGGAACGTCTGTGTCTGCGCCGATATACTTGCACAGCTCTGTCA
Source organism: uncultured Blautia sp. (assembly GCA_944380045.1). GTDB lineage: Bacteria > Bacillota > Clostridia > Lachnospirales > Lachnospiraceae > Blautia_A. The sequence continues at coordinate 4,156 of CALWGI010000016.1, read as the reverse complement.
TAAAGCTCTGGCAGAACGCCATAACTTCTCTGTCGGATTTGCCTTTGGGGTCAAAGTTGGAACCGCCCTTGCCGCCGCCGATGGGAAGACCGGTAAGGGAGTTTTTGAAGATCTGCTCAAATCCCAGGAATTTCAGAATGCTCTGATTTACTGAGGGATGGAAACGAAGACCGCCCTTGTACGGTCCGATGGCACTGTTGAACTGCACGCGGTAACCTTTGTTTACCTGAACGTTGCCGTTGTCATCTGTCCACGGAACACGGAAGGAAATGATTCTCTCCGGCTCTACCAGACGCTCAAGAACAGCCAGTTTACGGTATTCTTCTTCATTCTTGTCAATTACTACCTTCAGGGAATCCAGAACTTCCTTCACTGCCTGATGGAATTCCGGTTCGCCTGGGTTCTGTGCTACGACTCTCTCGTAGACCTCATCAGTGTAAGACATAATAATTCCTCCTCATCCAATAATTAAACGCTGACCTCGTCAGCCTCCGGGACTATTATACACGAAAGTGGTAAAGTTGAAAAGAGTTGAATGAAAAAAATTTGCCGTTTTCTGTTGTCAGACGCTTTTGGATATGTGACGGTTTTCTGATATAGACTTAAATTGAAGAAAATGGTATACTATAATACAGGCGGCGGCCATTTGCTTATGAGTCTGCCGCTGAATAAGAGAAAAAGGGATGAGGAGGGACCTTGATCGATCAGAAGATATAATTGAAAGGAGAATGTAGAAATGACAGGATTTAACACAAAAGTAACACCGGAAATTGAAAAACTTACACAGATCTGTAAAGATCATACAACGATCGACTTATCTTTATACGGAAAGTATGATGTAAAAAGAGGTCTGCGTGATATAAACGGTAAGGGCGTCCTTGCAGGACTTACGCAGGTATCGAACGTGCAGGCTGTAAAAGTAGTGGACGGCAAAGAAGTTCCCTGCGCGGGCAGTCTGTATTACAGAGGCTACAATATCAAGGATCTGACAGCAGGATTTGTGCGGGACAACCGCTTCGGATTTGAAGAGACGACGTATCTTCTTCTTTTCGGAGTACTGCCGAATAAGAAACAGCTGGAGGATTTTACCCAGCTCCTGGCCAATCAGCGCTCCCTTCCCAGGAATTTCGTCCGCGACGTAGTGATGAAAGCGCCGGGCAGGGATATTATGAACGCTCTTTCCAGAAGCGTGCTGACGCTGTATTCTTACGATAATAATCCGGAGGATATCTCACTTCCCAACGTTCTCCGTCAGTGTCTGAACCTGATCAGTGTATTTCCTCTTTTATCTGTTTACGGATATCAGGCTTACAACCATTACATCAAAGGGAAGAGTATGTACATACACAATCCCAAAAAAGAACTTTCCACAGCGGAAAACATCCTCAGGATCCTGAGACCGGACAAGAAGTATACCGATCTCGAAGCCAAGATCCTGGATCTGGCCCTGATCCTGCATATGGAGCATGGCGGTGGTAATAACTCCACCTTCACGACGCATGTGGTTTCTTCTTCAGGAACGGATACCTATTCCACCATCGCGGCGGCTCTGGGTTCCTTAAAGGGACCGAAGCACGGCGGCGCGAATATTAAAGTTATCCGTATGTTTAACGATATGAAGCACGCGGTACATAACTGGGATGATGAGGACGAGGTGAGAGCGTATCTGAAGAAGCTGCTCCACAAGGAAGCGTTCGACCGCAGCGGCCTGATCTACGGTATGGGACACGCGATCTATTCTGTTTCCGACCCGAGAGCCGAAGTGCTGAAGAGTTTTGTGGAGAGCCTGGCGAAGGAAAAAGGACGGATGAAGGATTACCGTCTCTACTCTCTGGTAGAGCGGCTCGCGCCGGAAGTGATCGCCGAAGAACGCCGCATCTACAAGGGCGTCAGCGCCAATGTGGACTTCTACAGCGGTTTCGTATACAGTATGCTTGATCTTCCGCTGGAACTCTATACTCCGATGTTCGCGGTTGCCCGTATCGTCGGCTGGAGCGCCCACAGGATGGAAGAGCTCATCAATACGGATAAGATCATCCGTCCCGCATACAAAAACGTCCTGGATTCCGCGGAATATGTTCCGCTGAGTGAACGCTGAGGACTGACAGGAGAAAAGAATGTTTCGTTGTTTTTTTCCGGACGAGTATCTGGATTCCGCCTATGATATAGATTATGAGAAGCTGTACAGGGAGGGATACAGAGGACTTCTGTTTGATATTGACAATACGCTGGTGCCCCACGGGGCGCCGGCGGATAAACGTGCGGTGGAGCTGTTTGAGAGGCTTCGCCGGATAGGATTCAGAAGCTGCTTTTTATCTAATAACCAGATCGGGAGAGTGGCTTCTTTTAACGACAAAATAGGAGAGCAGTTTATAGAGAATGCTCACAAGCCTGCCGTAGGGGGGTATGAGCGGGCTATGGAACTACTGGGAACGGACCGTTCCAATACCATTTTTATCGGAGATCAGCTGTTTACGGATATTTACGGGGCAAAAAGAGCGGGGATCCGAAATATTCTGGTAAAGCCGATTCATCCGAAAGAAGAGATCCAGATCGTTCTGAAACGATATCTGGAAAAGATCGTACTTTATTTCTACAGAAAAGAGGAGGGGACTTTATGAACCATGTGGTTCTGATCGGTTTTATGGGTTCAGGCAAAACGAGAGTGGGGAAACGGCTGTCCAAAGATCTGGGGCTTCCCTTTACAGATCTGGAAAAAATGATCATCAGCAAAACAAATCTTTCCATGAGAGAAGTTTTTGAAAGATTCGGCGAGCCTTTTTACAGGGCTCTGGAAACAGTCGCTCTGAAAGAGCTTCTTGGCGATACCGAGAGAAAGGTCATCTCTCTCGGCGCCGGGGTGCCCCTTCAGGAACAGAATCAGAAGCTTCTTAAGGAACTGGGGACAGTGATCTACATCAAGGGTTCTTTTGAGACACTGAGAGAAAGGCTGGAAGGATCCAGGAAGGATCCGCTTCTTGACGGAGATGACAGAGATGAGAAAATACGCAGGCTTCTGAAGCAGAGGGATCCGGTATACAGTAAATACGCAGATATCCAGGTCATCACCGGAGTGAAGAGCTTCGACGGCCTGATTCAGGAAATAGAAGAGAAATTGGCGGCATATGAAAAAAACAGTTGAAAAATATTCCGCGGTATTATAGAATGAAAGACAGTGAACAGTACAAGAAGGAGGAAATAAACTATGATTTCAGCAGGTGATTTCAAAAATGGTATCACACTTGAAATTGATGGAAATGTATGTCAGATTGTTGAATTTCAGCATGTAAAACCTGGAAAGGGCGCTGCATTTGTCAGAACAAAATATAAAAATATCATTACAGGAGCTGTACTGGAGAAATCTTTCCGTCCTACAGAGAAGTTCCCCCAGGCGCGTATCGACCGTGTGGATATGAGCTATCTGTACAATGACGGCGAGCTTTACAACTTCATGAATACAGAAACTTACGATCAGATCGCTCTTACAGCAGAGCAGGTCGGCGATTCTCTTAAATTCGTAAAAGAGAACGACGTCGTTAAGGTCTGCTCCTACAACGGCAACGTATTCGCCATCGAGCCGCCTCTGTTCGTAGAGCTGGAAGTTACAGAGACCGAGCCCGGATTCGCAGGCAATACCGCACAGGGCGCGACCAAGCCGGCAATCGTAGAGACAGGAGCACAGGTTATGGTTCCCCTCTTCGTAAACCAGGGCGATAAGTTAAAGATCGATACAAGAACAGGTGAATATCTGTCCCGTGTATAAGATATATGGATATGGTTCAGCCGCCGGATTGCCGGCGGCTGTTTCTGATTTATTTTAGGAGGGAGAACTTATGGAATACAGAACGCTGGGAAAAACAGGACTGCGTATTTCCAGAATGGGGTTCGGCGGGATCCCGAGGCGGAGAATCGACGAGGAGGGAACAAAACTGCTCCTGAAGAAGATGGCGGAGCAGGGGATCAATTATATCGATACGGCCAGGGGCTATACTGTCAGCGAGGAATATATCGGTTATGGACTGGAGGGACTGAGGGATAAATTCATTCTGGCGACAAAATCCATGTCCAGAACGAAAGAAGCCATGGCTTCGGATATTGAGACTAGTCTCCGGAATCTGCGCACAGACTATATCGATCTTTATCAGGTGCATAATCC
>CALWGI010000015.1 GCA_944380045.1 uncultured Blautia sp. | reverse complement strand
GCACAGTTTGAAAACAATTTTTTTCAAAACAAAAATACCGGGAGCAGAAAATCAGATACCATCCACGCATATACAATGCGAAGGTCTGACTTCCTGTTCCCGGTATTTATTTTTTATTTCTGTCCCTGTCCGGCAATAAGCTCCATCTGCTTTCTGTTCAGAAGAAGATTGATGCCCATGGGGTTTACCACGATTGCTTCCGCCTGATCCATCATGATGCCGGAAAGTTTCGCAAAAGGAAGTTTCGCCACTCTCAGCTTCTTCCCTCTGCCGAACTTCTCGAACTCCAGAACATCAGAAAAAACAGGCTGGAAAATTTTGCCGTCTTTGTTTTTCAGATACGGCAGGCTGATCTTCTTCGGATCGTCCCCCGGAGGATTCATGGCGACCAGAAATTCGGAGCGCTTCAGGTTAGCAAGAAGCTCCTCTTCTTTCTCCCGCATGTTATGACGTTCCTCTTTCTCCACCGGACGGCGCAGCTCCTGCATAAAATAGATGCCGGAAAGCTGAAGTGTGGGATTCAGCAAAGGTCTTTTCTCTTCCGGAAGTTTACTGAGATCCGGTTCACGGACGATCTTGTCCAGATCGATTTCTATCTGCTCATCCCCTCTGTTCCAGACCACCGAGTTCACTCCTATAGAAAAAAGCAGGCCGTATATTCTTGGAAAATCTTTCTTTTCATACTTCATTCCCATCAGCAGAATCTTCTCTTCCGCCTTCTTTTTGCCGAATTCCTTTACTCCTTCTTCATCTGCAAAAAACCATACCTGGTCATTGAACGTCTCTTCACCGCAGGTCACATAAGGAAGCTTCGTCACCTGAGAATACGCCACATAGATATTCTCCCGGCCCTGAATTTCCTTCACTGCCTCTTCTACACTTATTCCCATTTCATTTTCCTTTCTCAGCACCGGAAAATAACTCTGCCCGTTACATCCCGCAGCTCTGATACTTTATTTTGTCAGGAATTCCACGATTCCTTTCACTGCTTCCATCTGATCGTCCTTCAGGGAAGACTTCACAGTAAGGGTATCCTCATAGATTTCCATATTTTTCATGGAGGAAAGGATCTCTTTCATCTGCTTTCCTGCCGAAATCGCCCAGGTACCGTTTTCCATCACAGCCACTTTCCTGTTCTGGAAATTGTGTGCCTTCAGCTCCAGAAGAAGAGTCTCCATCTTCGGGAAGATCCCCGCATTGTATGTCGGGCAGGCGAAAACGATCCTGTCGCAGCGGAAAGCCTCCGCAAGCAGATAGGAAGGATCCGTCTTGGATACATCGTACATGGCGATATTCTTTTCTCCGGCGTCGCCCAGCATTCCTGCCAGAACGTTCACCGCGTTCTCTGTATTTCCGTAAATGGACGCGTAAAGGATCAGCACGGCGTGATCCTCCGGCGTATAGGTGCTCCATTTCTGATACTTATCGATAAACCATCCGAGGTTTTCTCTCCACACCGGTCCGTGAAGGGGGCAGATCATCTGGATATCAAGGGCGGACGCCTTTTTCAGCGCAGCCTGCACCTGAGCGCCGTATTTACCTACAATATTCGTCAGATATCTTCTCGCCTCTTCCAGCCATTCATGTTCAAAATCAACCTCGTCGGCATAGATATTGCCGTTCAGGGCCCCGAAAGTGCCAAAAGCGTCGGCGCTGTAAAGGATCTTGTCATATGCGTCGTATGTAACCATGCACTCCGGCCAGTGAACCATGGGGATCGCGGCAAAGGCCAGCGTATGCTTTCCTGTATTCAGCGTATCGCCTTCTTTTACCGTCACGGCGCGGGAATCCACGTCAAAAGTAAAGAACTGTTTCATCATGGTAAATGTCTTCGCGTTTCCCACGATCTTCGCTTCCGGATGACGGAGCACAACTTCCGCAAGGGAAGCGCAGTGATCCGGCTCCATATGGTTGATGATCACATAATCAAGATCACGGCCGTCCAGCACATGTTCCAGATTTTCGATAAACTGGTCGCAGACAGAGCGGTCCACCGTATCGAGGAGAACCGTTTTCTCATCCAGGATCACATAGGAGTTATAGGAAACTCCCTTCGGGATAGGATAAACATTCTCAAACAGCTCCAGGCGTCTGTCGCTGGCTCCGATCCAGTACATATCCTCTTTGATTTTCTTTACACAATACATTACTGTTCCTCCTTTAAGCCTCGTCAATGGCTTTTCCGATATCGTGCCTCATATATTTATTCGCAAACTGTATCCAGTCCGTAGCTTCATAAGCGTTTTTCCGCGCTTCCTTCAGATCCTTTCCTTTTGCGGTGATCCCGACTACGCGGCCGCCGTTGGTAACGATCTGTCCGTCCTGGAATTTCGTACCGGCGTGGAAACAGTAATATCCGTCTTTCCCGTCGAAGTTTTCGAATCCGTACATGGGAATCCCCTTGTCGTACTTCACCGGATAGCCTTCGCTTGCCAGTACCACGCATACCGCCGCGTTATCCTCGAACTCCAGACTTAATTCGTCCAGTCTGCCGTCGATACACGCCTCCATTACTTCCACAATATCCGTCTTCATTCTCGGAAGGACAACCTGAGCCTCAGGATCGCCGAACCGGGCGTTGTATTCCAGGACTTTCGGTCCGTCCGCAGTGAGCATCAGTCCGAAGAAAATGATTCCCACAAAAGGTCTTCCCTCAGCCGCCATAGCGTCCACTGTGGGCTGGTATATGTACTTCTGACAGAACTCGTCCACTTCTTTCGTATAGAAAGGACTGGGAGAAAAGGTTCCCATTCCGCCTGTGTTCAGTCCCCTGTCGCCGTCCATGGCCCTCTTGTGGTCCTGGGCGGACGTCATGGTGCGGATGGTTTTCCCGTCTACAAAGGAAAGTACGGATACTTCCCTTCCTGTCATAAACTCCTCGATGACCATGGTGTTTCCGGCGCTGCCGAATTTCTTATCTTCCATGATCTCTTTTACGCCCTCTTCCGCTTCTTCAAGAGAATTACAGATCAGAACGCCTTTTCCCAGGGCAAGTCCGTCGGCTTTCAGCACGATGGGGAATTTTGCCTGGGTGCGGAGATACTCCAGTGCTTTCTCAGCATCGTCAAAGTTCTCGTATGCTGCTGTGGGAATTCCGTATTTTTTCATCAGATCCTTGGAAAAAGCCTTGGATCCCTCCAGGATCGCGGCGTTCTTTCTGGGTCCGAATACTCTCAGGCCTCTGGCCTCAAAAACGTCCACGACGCCTCCCACAAGGGGATCGTCCATCCCGATAACCGTGAGATCCACAGAGTTCTCCTGGGCGAAATCCGCCAGTTTTTCAAACTCCATAGCGCCGATGGGAACACACTCCGCGTACTGTGAAATTCCGGCGTTTCCGGGAGCGCAGTAGATTTTATCCACCTTCGGGTTCTTTGCGACGCTCCAGGCAATGGCGTGTTCTCTTCCGCCGCTTCCAACAATCAATACCTTCATCTCGTTTTTTCTCCTTTTATGAAAAACAATGTCATTCTGCTATATGAACTTTACCGTCCCGCACGGTCACCTTCCCGTTGGCGATAAGATCGATCGCCCTGGGCAGGATCTTCCACTCCGCTTCCTCCATCACGCGGCGCTGAAGGATCTCAGGAGTATCCCCTTCCTTTACCTCCACCGCTTTCTGGAGAATGATCGGTCCCGTATCAGTTCCCGCGTCCACGAAATGTACCGTGGCTCCGGTTACTTTTACGCCTCTCGCCAGCACGCCTTCATGGACATGAAGGCCGTAAAAACCTGTCCCGCAAAAAGACGGGATCAGAGACGGATGGATATTGACGATCCTGTTGGGATACGCCTCCACGATCATCGGAGGGATCGCCACAAGATAACCGGCCAGCACCACCAGGTCAATATCGTTCTTCTGAAGTTCGGCAAGAAGCGCTTTATGAAATTCTTCTCTGTTTTCATAATCCTTCGGAGAGATACATATCCCGGGAATCCCCTTTGCTTCCGCCCGTTTCAGAGCGTAAGCGCCCGGATTATTGCTGATCACCAGTCCCACGCGGGCGTTGGTGATCTTCCCGGAATCGATGGCGTCCAGTACTGCCTGGAGATTCGTTCCTCCTCCGGAAACCAGAACGCCCAGTTTTAACATAAATCCACTCCCTTTTCACCGGCTTCAATACGGCCCACCACATAGGGAGTATCTCCTGCCAGACGGATGGCTTCCATAGCCTTTTCCACATCTTCGGGAGCTGCTGCCAGCACCATGCCGAGGCCCATATTGAATGTGTTATACATCATCTGTTCCTCGATGTTCCCTTTCTCTGCCATCAGACGGAAAATGGGCGGTACCTGATAGCTGTTCTTCTCGATCACAGCCCTGGTTCCCTCCCGGAGCATACGGGGAACATTCTCGTAGAATCCGCCGCCTGTGATATGGCTGCAGCCGTGGATACGGACGCCGGCGTCTTTTACGTTCTTCAGCGCTTTTACATAGATGCGGGTGGGAGCCAGAAGCGCCTCGCCGAGAGTCGTTCCCAACTCTTCATAGTAAGTATCCAGGGATTCTTTTGTCATCTCAAACACCTTGCGCACCAGGGAAAAACCGTTGCTGTGCACGCCGGAGGAGGCGATTCCGATCAGGACGTCTCCGGGAGTCACTTCCTCCCCTGTGATCAGGTCTTTTTTATCAATGATCCCTACGGCGAAACCTGCAAGGTCATATTCATCCTCTTCCATAAGTCCCGGATGCTCCGCAGTCTCTCCGCCGATCAGAGCGGCTCCGGACTGAAGGCAGCCTTCCGCTACGCCCCCTACGATCTCGGCGATCTTTTCCGGATAGTTCTTGCCGCAGGCAATATAATCCAGGAAAAACAGTGGCTCGCCGCCCGCGCAGGCAATATCGTTCACACACATTGCCACAGCGTCGATTCCGATCGTGTCATGTTTGTCCATTACCATGGCAAGCTTTACCTTGGTTCCGCATCCGTCGGTCCCGGATACCAGAGTGGGTTCCTCCATATCCTTGAAAGCCTTCATGGAAAAAGCTCCGGAGAAACCGCCGATTCCTCCAAGCACTTCCGGTCTCATGGTTTTCGCGATATGCTTCTTCATCAGTTCCACTGATCTGTAGCCTGCCTCAATATCAACACCAGCGTTCTTATAATCCATAACGTCCTCCAATTTATCTCTTAATAGTTTTCATAGCCTACTTCCTGCAGTCTGGCGTCTTTCGCCTCCACCTGTTCCTTCAGCTCTCTGCTGTAATCTTTCAGTCTGGCAAGCAGCTCGGGATCTGAAGTGGCGAGGATCTTGGCGGCCAGAAGACCGGCATTGGCTCCTCCGTTGATAGCTACAGTTGCCACGGGAATTCCGGAGGGCATCTGTACGATGGAGTAAAGAGAATCTCTTCCGCCCAGTGAGGTTGTATGCATGGGGATTCCGATCACAGGCATGGGGAAGATCGCCGCGCACATTCCAGGCAGATGAGCCGCCATTCCGGCGCCCGCGATGATCACTTTGAGCCCTTTCTCCTCCGCGCTCTTCGCATACTCAAAGAACACGTCCGGTTCTCTGTGAGCGGAGATGATCTTCATCTCATATTCCACTCCCAGCTTATCAAGAATTGCCGCCGCTTTGCTCATAACCGGCATATCTGAATCGCTTCCCATTACTATTCCGACTTTTTTCATTGGTAGGCCTCCTTTAATTCATTTCCTGTTTCAGGTTGATTCTACTAAGATTCTGTTTTTGTGTCAACATGTTAACGTAAACTTGTATCTTCAAAGGGCCGGTTCAGTTCCTCTGTACCCGGAAGGACGAACCGTCCGTTTTCGATAATAGATGTCGTTTCCCCGTCCTCATGGATCACGCGGATGCTTCCCAGTTCCTCGTAAGGAATGGTAATGTCCGTATGGCAGCCGTAATAGGCGAGGCTGATGTCCTCTTTCCTGAGTATGGAGATTTCATTATCTCTGGCAATGATCTCTCTTCCGTCCGCAGTATCTTCCGCCCAGCTGTAGCAGGTATCCCCCACAGCGAAATGGGGTCCCATCTTTTCCGCGATCAGTATGGGCAATTTGTCCCCGATCCCGTATTTCTCCGCAGCAACATAAGCGGTAGTGTTGGTGCCGATGGCGAACTCTCCCATAGGCAGCTTCCGGTGATGGAAAAGAATATTATCCTCTATATAAGCCCTGTTTTCCTCTTCACTTTCAAAATTGGAACAGGAATAATCGATCACCTGTCCGCAGTCGAATACCAGCTTCAGATCCCTGAACTGCAGTCCGTTCAGATAAACCTTCTTCACATGAAGGACGCCGCCGGTTCCCGCCAGCTCCGGAGAAGTAAACACCTCTCCCACCGGGATATTCACATCCGCCACACAGTTTTCAAAATTAGTCTGTTTCGTCACATCCTCAAGGGTATGAAGATGGATGATCAGATCTGTTTCATTGCCGTCCCTGCCTTTGATCTCCACCCACTGGCAGGTATCCAGCGTCTCGATGATCGTCTGCTGGATCCGTTCGTAGAGCTTATAATCCAGCGTATTGATCTTCACGATCTCCCGGAAGATCTCCGGGAATTTCTCTCCGATCTCCGGCACCGGATAGGCGATAATGGTAAAACTGCGTTCATCGCCTTTGATATAGCGGTTTACGATCTGGCCGGACTCATTATCCAGTTCCACCTTCAGCTTCTGCTGGGCTTCTGTGAGCGTCCAGGCCTCCGGTTTCGCCTGAGGTGAAAAAGGCTCTTCGCCGAAAGTTTCGATACACGCCGGACCGCCGTGGACATCCGCCAGATCGCGGTATTTCTCATAAGCCGTCTGCATGGAGCGGAGTTTCCGTTTCACAAAATCACTGTCCAGAAACAGCGCGCTGTCCTGTCTGTGATCGTAATCATACTGCGGATTGGCGATTCCCCCGGTAAATCCGATCCTCGCGTTTCCCCCTCTGTTCACCGCATGGGAGGCGTGACGGTAGATCACCGGCTCCAGCCCCATCTGACGGAACTGAAGGACCGCCGCCCTCACCATCCGCTCAAATCCAAGGTTATACCGGATATTCACCGTCTTTTTCTTTGAGATATCTTTCCTTCCGTTGATAAAACCGATCCTGTATCCTTCCGTATAGGTGCGGGCCATGCTGTCGATCTCATCCTGGGAAAGTCCCGCCAGGAACATGGCTACACCGGTTTCATTTGACGAGACATACTCGCCGTAGCGGTAAAGGTACCTGAGATCGTCAAGATCAGAATCCATGACGATCCTCACCGCGAAATCCCGTCCAGGATCCACGCCTTCCGCGATTCTCTGCTCCATCATATCCTGACAGTAATCATTCACATAGGAGCGGAGAATTTCCTGCACATTCTTTACAGATGGAATTTCTTCTTCACAGAAAGCGGAATGGATCTCCAGAAACAGCTCGGCTCCCACGATATAATCCCACCATTTTTTTTCGTAGGCGTAGGGGATCGATCCCCGGAGTTCCGCAAAGAGGAATGTGAAAGGTTTCCCGTATTCTCCCAGCATTTCCTGTGCATATGCAGGATTTCCGTAAGAAGTTCCGTAATTTTCCGGAAACAGTTCTTCGTAGAGTTCCCTGTTTTCTTTCTGATACTCTTCCAGCGTCAGATCTTCCGTCTGTCTCTCCAGGATCTCTCCCGTTTTTTTCAGGAATCCGGCTGTTTTTCTGAAGAAATCAGCAAACGGCTGTCTCACCGTATCTTCCGTACAGATTTCCGATATCCTCCCTTTCGCGAGAGAATACCGTTCCTGAAGCCATTCGTCCAATCTATCATCTCCTTTATTATTCATTGATCACATGTCCAAGGCGGATATGTTTGTCCACCAGTTCTTTCATATATTCCCAGATTTCCCGGGACCCTTCTGCGGTTCGTTCATTTCTTTTGTATATCTGGCTCTTTCTGACTCCGTGCTCCGACCAGCTTAAGCCGTCGGAAGCGTCATTGAGAAGAAGCGGCTGGCAGTTATCCAGCACATGGGCGAATTTCGCCTCCGCGGTTTCATATGCCTCAAACTCTTCCCACAGAGCCCGGAACCAGGATCCCTGGTCTTCTGGAAGAATGGCGAAAATACGGTCCGCGGCCTTCGTCTCCCGCGATCTCTTATCCGCCGCCCCCGCCTCGTCGTAGGCGTAGGTGTCTCCGGCGTCGATTTCCACCAGATCATGGATCAGCACCATGGGTACTACTTTGGAAAGGTCCACTTCTTCGTTGGAATATTCCTTCAGAAGCACCGCCATCAGCGCCAGATGCCAGGAATGTTCCGCATCATTTTCTTTCCGGCTGGAGTCCGCAAGATATGTCTGGCGGATGATTTTTTTGACCTTATCCACTTCCACAATAAACTCCATCTGTTTTTTCAGACGTTCCATCACTCACACTCCCATTAAAAAAAAGCCCAGCCATCCTACCATGATCACCCCGTTAAGGATCGATCCCACCGTACTGGTATGATGCATACGCTTTTCTTCCGAAAAACTCAAGAGTCCCATAATAAATCCATACACAGAAAGCATCGCGGCAAAAAGGCAGATGCCGCCCACTATAAAACCATACCGGCCGTTAAGCCCGTAGGCTGTCAGTACGGCAGCTGCGAAAAGGATCAGCGAGGCAGCTGCCAGGCCTACTGACAGCTTGCCTTTTCCGGCTTCTTTTCTTTTTACAATAGAATATCTATATCTTCTTGCCATAATGCTTTCTCCTCAGATAATCACAGACGGCAAACGCCAGATAACCCAACGCCGCTCCCAGTGTATTCAGAATCATATCATCCACATCAAAACATCCGACTTTTGTGATCAGCTGTATTGTCTCCACGCAGAGACTCAGGCCAAAGCCGGACAGTATGATGAGAAAACCATTTCTCCATTTCCTGCAGATCACCGGCAGAATACATCCCAGGGGAACAAATCCCAGCACATTCCCGAAGATATTGGTAAACAGGGCGAAAAGCCCCAGCTGCTCCCTGTACACCCAGAATCTTCTGATCTCCACAAAGGGCACGAGATTGTACCGGTATTCCCGTTCAGCCTCAGCCACACGGCCGTATGCCTCTGAGAAAAACAGGAAATAGATCAGAAGCAGCACATAGATAACAAAAAGGATAACCCCTGTCTGCCGTATTCTGCGTTTTGTTTCATCTTTCAATCTTTTCCCCTATATCAGAATATCTGATTTCCTTTTTAAAAGTCTGACTCCGCTGACGATCATCAGAACGCCTGCGGCAATCCCGGTAACCAGAGTGACGATCCCCACTGTGAGAGCGCATGCTCCGGTTCCTGATACTGTCCTGTAAATCTTTTCGTTCACGGCTGTTCCTCCTTACTGCCGGATATTTCGCCGCCGCGGACCTGTCCGCGGCGCGCCGGGTTTCCGATGCTTTATTTTGCTCCGTACTGACGGTAATATTCATCTATGGAGGCTTTCAGTGCGTCGTCTATGATAACTCTGCCCTTATATTCCCTGTTATATAAATATTCTACCACTTCCTGCATATTGACGATCGCGTTGGTATCAAATCCGTACAGATCCTTCACTTCTTCAAGAGCGCATTTTTCACCGCCCTTGCCCACTTCCATACGGTCGAGAGAAACCATAAGGCCCACGATTTCCACGTTGGCAGCTCCTCTTACCTTGGGAACTGTCTCTTCCATGGACTTGCCGGAAGTAGTCACGTCCTCGATCATTACCACTCTGTCGCCGTCCTTCAGGCTGCTTCCCAGGAAGCTTCCCTTATCCGCTCCGTGATCTTTCTCTTCTTTTCGGTCTGAACAGTAGCGGATCTCTTTTCCATACAGTTCGCTGTAAGCCACTGCTGTCACCACGCTGATGGGGATTCCCTTGTACGCCGGTCCGAAGAGCACGTCAAAGTCATCGCCGTACTTATCGTGAATGGCTTTCGCGTAATATTCGCCCAGCCGCTTCAGCTGGGATCCTGACACATACGCTCCCGCATTCATGAAGAACGGAGATTTCCTGCCGCTCTTTAAAGTAAACTCGCCGAATTTCAGCACGTTGCAGTCTACCATAAATTCAATAAATTCCTGTTTGTACTGTTCCATATTCCTTAAAACCTCCGCATCCGCAGGACGGAAACGTCCCGCGCTTTATTCTGTTCTATCGCATCTCCAGAAGTTAACGCCGCTGTATGCCGAAACTATTTCACCGCGCCGATCAGCTCGCTGATGTCTTCTGTTTTCTGTTCTTTCATAAACTTCTCAATGCCGTCCGCGATCTCCACTGTGGCGTACGGATTATAGAAATTCGCTGTTCCCACAGAAACAGCCGTCGCGCCTGCCATGATAAATTCCAGCGCGTCCTCCGCCGTAGCGATTCCGCCCATTCCGATAATGGGAAGCTTTACCGCGTTCGCTACCTGGTATACCATGCGCACGGCAATCGGTTTCACCGCCGGGCCGGACATGCCTCCCGTCTTATTTGCCAGCGCAAAAGTCCTTCTGTGGATATCAATCTTCATTCCCGTCAGCGTATTGATAAGAGACAGCACGTCTGCTCCTCCCGCTTCCGCTGCTCTCGCCATTTCCGTAATGTCTGTGACGTTTGGACTGAGCTTCATGATCACCGGCTGCTTCGCGTATTTTTTCACCTCTCTGGTGATCTGTTCCAGCGCCTTCGGATTCTGTCCGAAAGCAATACCGCCTTCTTTTACATTCGGGCAGGATACGTTGATCTCCAGAAGATCCACCGGTTCGTCGCCCAGACGCTCCACAACCTCGCAGTAATCCTCCGCTGTTTTTCCGCAGACATTCACAATGATCTTCGTGTCAAACTTTTTCAGGAAAGGAAGATCCCTCCTGCAGAACACGTCGATCCCCGGATTCTGAAGGCCGATAGCGTTCAGCATTCCCCCTGTGGTCTCTGTTACTCTTGGCGTGGGATTTCCCGGCCAGGGCACATTCGCCACCCCTTTTGTAACCACAGCGCCCAGACGGTTCAGATCCACAAATTCGCTGTATTCCATACCTGAGCCAAAAGTACCGGAAGCTGTCATGACGGGATTCTTCAGTTCCACGCCGGCAAGATTTACGCTGGTCTTTATCATAACTCCACCTCCGTACTCAAAAATACAGGACCGTCTTTGCAGACACGTTTGTTATGCACCTGGGAATGTTCGTCAATCTCAGAGGACTGGCAGACGCATGCAAGGCAGGCGCCGATTCCGCAGGCCATACGCTCCTCCATGGAGATCCAGCAGGGGATTCCCTTTTCCAGGGCGTACGCCTTGATGGCCCTGAGCATGGGCGCAGGACCGCAGGCAAAGATCACGTCCGCGTCAAGACCGTTCTCTCTCACGGCGTCCAGAACATTTCCTTTCGTTCCGGCGCTTCCGTTTTCTGTGGAGACATATACCTTCGCGTAATTTTTAAATTCATCGTCAAGAAACAGTTCGTCTCTGTATCCCAGGACCGCTGTTTTCTCCGCGTCCAGTTCTTTCGCGGTTTCCAGCATCGGCGGGATTCCGATTCCGCCGCCCATAAGGAACACACGCTTTCCTTTGGCCTCCTCAAGAGGGAAACCATTTCCCAGAGGTCCCAGGACCTCAAGCGCCACGCCGGAATGCAGTCTGGAAAATCCCTCCGTGCCGGTGCCTTTCCCCGTCACACGGTATACAAGCCGGATTCTCCTGTTCTCCCTGTCGATCTCACAGATACTGATGGGACGGGGGAGCAGTTTGCTCCCGTCTCTCGTATATAAGGACAGGAACTGTCCCGCCTTGGCGTTGTCCGCTATCTCGTCCGCCTGAAGCCACATGCTGTAAATATCTTCGGCAATCTTCTCCTGGCTTACGATCTTTAAACTTTTTTTCACTTTCTTACTCATCTGATTCCTCCTGAAGCCGCGTCCGGGCAGCTGATCATTTACCGGTTCTCCAGCGCGCCGCTGATATCGGCGATCATGTCTTCCACTGCTTTTCTGGATGCGTCCGCATAATTCAGTTCGCCGAAAGAAGCATAAGCTTCCTGCTTATATGCGGCAATGATGCCTCTGGAGGAATTTACGATCGCGCCCAGCCCGTCTTCATTAAAGAAATGAACAAGGTCCGCGCCTTTGCCGCCCTGCGCGCCGTATCCGGGCACAAGGATGAAGGTTTTCGGCATGATCTTTCTGAGGATCTTGCCCATTTCCGGATAAGTAGCTCCCACAACGGCTCCGATATAACTGTATTCTTTGCCCATGTGTTCTTCGCCCCACTGGGCCACTTTCTCGCCCACCCACTCATAGAGAGGACGGCCTTCAATTATTCTGTCCTGAAACTCTCCGCTGGATGGATTGGATGTCTTCACCAGGATAAAGAGTCCCTTATTCTCTTCCTTACATACTTCGATAAAGGGCTTCACCCCATCGGAGCCGAGATAAGGATTCACTGTAGCGAAATCCTCGTCGAATCCGGCCCATTTCCGGGAGCCCACCTGGACTTTACCAAGATGGCCCACAGCATATGCCGCGGATGTGGATCCGATATCTCCTCTCTTGATATCTCCGATCACTACCAGGTCCTTTTCTTTACAGTAATCAATTGTTTTCTTATATGCCTGAAGTCCCGGGATGCCAAACTGTTCGTACATGGCGATCTGCGGCTTAACGGCCGGGATCAGGTCGTACACGGCGTCAACGATTCCCTTATTATACTGCCACACAGCCTCTGCCGCTCCTTCCAGGGTCTCTCCGTATTCCTGAAACGCCTTCTCCTTAATGTGTTCGGGGATATAATTCAGCATAGGATCCAGTCCTACGACGATCGGCGCGTTGGTTTTACGGATTTTTTCGATCAGTTTATTAATCATGATTCTTTCCTCCTGAAATCAAATTGTTTTTCCTGCTGCGGACGCCTTTCGCATACCGCATCTGGCAGTCCGGAATCCATTCAACAACATCATACACGAATTGGCCGATTTAATAAAGCATTTTTTGATATTGTTAAAAAAATATTTATCCATTTTTTTATGACAACCGGCAGAATAGCCTTGACAATTCACGGTTCGGGATATATAATCAAATCACAATCCGCTACATTATTAATATATAAAATCACTAGTTTTTAGAGATTATATATTACATGATATAGTCTGTAAAATCTGGTGATTTTTTTCGTCAGATAGACTTATTAACTTTTTATTTTTATGGAGGTAACATCATGAACAAGGGGACTGTAAAATGGTTCAACGCAGAAAAAGGCTATGGTTTCATCACAGGCGAGGATGGAGCTGACGTATTCGTACACTTCTCTGCGATCAATGGCGAAGGATTCAAATCTCTTGATGAGGGACAGGCTGTAACTTACGATCTGACAGAAGGCGCGCGCGGAATGCAGGCTGCCAACGTTACAAAGTTATAAAATAATGCGCACAGAAAAATCCCCGGTTCTGCCGGGGATTTTTTTGACCGAAAACGGTATATCTTATTCCGCAGTCTCTGCGGAAATGCCGCTCACATAATTATCAAGAGCTGATGTGTCCATCACCGTCTGCTGCACTTCCGATGCGTCCTTCTCTGTAACTTTATCATAAACAGAATATCCGATCCATGCAACAAGCGCCACACAGACAAGGATGCCTACCACCTTCTCCAGGATATCGTAGAACTTCTCTTTCTTCTGTTCGCTTTTGCGGTTCGCCTTCCGCTCTTTATAATTGTCCACTTTTTTCTGGCTCATAATGGAATCTCCTTTGTTCTGAATAAGTGATTACATTATAGCACAGCGTCCTGAAAAAGTGAAGTATCTTTCCAAATTCACAAACTGTTCACACAACCACGATAACTCCGCCGTCGTTGGCATACATGCTGCTCACTCCCGCGGTATCGAGAACCACGATCTTCTTTACAGGGAGTTTCTCCTGAATGGCGTTCTTCAGAAGCATGGCACGTTCCACACAATTACAGTGGGAAATCGCCAGAACCTTCTTTTCACTGTTTAACGTCTTATCCACAATGTGCTGGACCATCTTAACAAGAGCCTTATTAATGCCCCTCGCCTGATCCAGCTGGCAGATCGTTCCTTCCTCCGTCGCGCCCATCACCGGCTTGATCTTAAGAGCGGAAGCCACCAGCGCCTTCACCGTGCTCAGACGGCCGTTCTTGCGGAGTGTTTCCAGGTTATCCAGCACAAAAAATGTATTCTGCTCCGCGATGTATTCCTCCACTGCGGCGACCACTTCCTCGAAAGTATATCCCGCCTCTTCGCATTCCTGGATCTTCATGCCGATCAGCGTCTCGCCCACGGAAGCGGATCTGGAATTAAATACATATATCTTCTTATCGGGCTGCTCTTCCTGAAGAAGGCTTCTCCCCAGCACAGCGCTGTTATAAGAGCCGCTCAGTTCAGCGGACAGGGTGACCGCATAGACATGGTCCGCATCGCAGTCGAACGCCTTCATATATCTCTCCGGAGAGGGACATGCGGATTTAGGACATGTTTCACAGGCAGCAACTTTATCCAGGAACTCCTTCTGATTGAAAGTCTCGTCATCCACGATCGTCTCGCCGTTCACGTTCAGAGTCAGCGGAACCGACTCAAAATGTTCATCTTCCTTCCATTCATCCAGAAGTTCTCCGCAGCTGTCTATGATTATTTTATAACTCAATTATATCGTCCTCTCTTCTATAATATGTAGTATTAAATACCACATCTATATTATCATATCCCTCCCTGTTTGAAAAGGCTTTTTCCAAAAACTCTGTTCTTTTTTTTCAGAATGATTTATAATGGACTGGACCGCTGTACGGACATATTGTTTTGCGGCGGTTGCTGCGCTATCACAGATAACAGGAGTGTTCCCCTATGCTTGCATTAAAGATCAATGATGTCAAAAGTTTTATGAACCAGCTTCTCATCGGCGGCACTTTTGACTCTTTCCCCATGACGGAGGCCTCTGTCACAACCTATAACACTTTTTCCATAGACGGTTGGATCAACAGGGATTTTTTCGATACTGACACACAGGATATCCTTGCCCGGAACAATATCGTTTATTCTCCCTGGAAGGAAATAAAACCTTTCTGCCGCAGCATCATCCGGGGAAAGCTTCTCCCTCTCCATCTGAAGATCATTTTTCAGTTTATGCCTGAACAGGTCGCGTCCGTCCTGCATAAAGAAATATATACGGAAGCGGATGCTTCTATACGCGGATTTTTCCTGAATATCCAGTACAAAAATCAAACGCTTCTCTGTACTACCGGCGTGTCCATGCAGTCCTTTACCATGGATAAATCACAGGAGAGGCTCTGGGATGAAACAGTCCTTGACTTTTTCCGGCAGCTTAACGTCGGATGCGAACAGCTGTAACTCCATCACGCTCTTCTTTTTTGTTCTTCCCGTTCTTCCTCTACCTGCGTCAGATAATATGCCAGCATATCTACAAACTCGCTGTTGGTTGGTCTGTAGTTCAGTGTATAACCGGCAATCTCGTCCATGGTCGCCTTATTCGCCACCCAGCATACGTTGATCACTGTACGGATATCATGTTCTACATTCATGGGCGTGGATTTATATTTCTTAGCCAGAAACGGATAAATGTCTTTCGTTATCTTTATGGGACGCTCTTTCGTCTCCATGGATATCCGCACTGCCTCAGCCACAAAATAATATCCTTTGTATTTTGATGTCGCACCCAGTCTTCTGATCAAATGATATACTTCCCGCATTTCTTTTTCTCCTCCGTGAATTCTTTCCTGTTCCCTATTATACGACAAAATACTGAAATTTTCGGTTTGCGTATATAATTCGTTGTTACTCGAAAAAATTTGAGGATTATCACGTTTTTTCCACCTGCGCATCACACAGAGAAAGAATAAAAACAGCGGTTATTTGTGTCAAGAAAAAAAATCCGGCCGCCGGCAAAATACCGGCGTCCGGATTTTCTTCTTTTTTATTTTGTGAGCAGCATGAGGATCTCGTTGCTTCTCTGTACAAATTTCGTCATATCTTCCGGAGCCAGAGGCTTGTGACTGATCATAGCCAGATCATACAGCTGCTGGCAGATCAGACCCGCATGCTCTGATTCCTGATGGTCCGCAAGGTATTTGACCAGTTCATGATTGGCGTTCAGCACAAGCGTCTCCTGGCCTCCGAACATATTCGGATCCATTCCGTACATGTTGTACATCTTCATCATGTCCTGCATACGGCGGCTCTCCTCAGAAAGCATCATCATGGCGGATACAGAGGAATCTTTCAGATTCTCAACTTTAACCTCCAGTTTCTCTTTGTTCAGGCTCTTGCGGAACAGCTCGGTCAGTTTCTTTGTGGTTTCTTCATCAGCAGCGCCCTCGCCCTTCAGTTCTTCTGTCAGATCCGCGTCGATCCTCTTAAACTGAATTGTCTGATCTTTCTGTTCCAGATGGGAAATAAACGGAGCGTCAATATTGTGAGTAAGAATTACAGCGTCTTTTCCCGCTTCTTTAAACATATTGATATACTGGCTCTGCTGTACCGGGTCCGTCACATAGAAAATCGTCGTTTTTTCAGGCTCTTTGTTCTCTGTTTTTGCATCCTCCGCAGCCTGATCTTCTGTGTTCCCGGAAGTTTCTTCTGTTTTCTCTTCTTCAGAAGCGTCCGTTGTCTCCGCCTTGTTGGCTTCGATACAGTCCTTAAGAGTCAGGTACTTGTCGTCCAGATCCTTAAAGAGTATATAATCATGCAGTTTCTCGGCGAATTTACTGTCCTTGATGCATCCGTATTTGATAAAGGGGCTGATATCATCCCAGTATTTCTCGTAGGATTCCCTGTCTGTTTTGCACATACCGGTAAGTTTATCCGCTACTTTCTTGGCGATATACTCTGATATCTTCTGTACAAAGCCGTCGTTCTGAAGGGCGCTTCTGGATACGTTCAGAGGAAGATCCGGGCAGTCGATCACGCCTTTCAGGAGAAGCAGGAATTCCGGGATCACTTCCTTGATATTATCCGCAATAAATACCTGGTTGTTATACAGCTTGATGGTTCCCTCAATGGAGTCATATTCCGTGTTGATCTTCGGGAAATACAGGATACCTTTCAGATTGAACGGGTAATCCATATTCAGATGGATCCAGAACAGAGGCTCTTTATAGTCCAGGAACACCTTGCGGTAAAACTCTCTGTATTCCTCATCTGTACACTCATTGGGATGCTTCATCCACAGCGGATGCGTATCGCTGAGGGAAACGGGGCGCTTATTGATCTTTACGCGGTCTCTTGCCGGGGAGATTTCCACCGTCTCCTTCTCGCCCTTGTCGTTCTCCCTTTCTTCTGTTTTGGCCTCCTCATGGATACGCTCCACAACAACATCGTCATCCCTGAGATCCGCTTCGTCTATCGTCTCATATTCCTGCTCCGCGTTTTCTCTGGAAAGATAGATATCCACAGGCATAAAGGAACAATATTTCTCGATCACTTCCCGCATCCTGTATTCGTTGCAGAATTCCAGGCTCTCATCGTTGAGGAACAGAGTGATCTCTGTACCTACTGTATTCCTGTTCCCATCCTGCATATCATATTCAGTTCCGCCGTCGCAGCTCCAGTGTACCGGAACAGAACCCTCTTTATAGGAAAGCGTGTCAATGTGGACTTCATCCGCAACCATGAACGCGGAATAAAAGCCCAGGCCGAAATGGCCGATCATCTGGTCGTCTGTGGTTTTGTCCTTATATTTCTCCAGGAACTCCGTAGCGCCGGAAAAGGCGATCTGGGTGATGTATTCCTCTACCTCGTCGGCAGTCATTCCGATACCGTTATCGATAAACTTCAGGGTCTTGTCCTCAGAATTGACGACAACCTGAATAGCCGGTTTATAATCGTCAGGGAATGTATATTCCCCCATAACCTCCAGCTTCTTCAGTTTCGTAATGGCGTCGCATCCGTTTGAAACCATCTCTCGCACAAAAATATCGTGGTCTGAATACAGCCATTTCTTTATGATAGGGAAAATATTCTCACTGTTAATGGATAAATTACCATGTTTTGCGGGCATAAAAACCTCACTCCTTTTGTTTATTTCATTTTCTGTTTATTATAGTAATACCCTTCATTTGAAAAGTCAAGAAAAAATTAGCACTCATTTGGAATGAGTGCTAATAATAGTGATTTATGAAGTTTTATTTACGTTTTATTTATGTTCTATTTTTTCTTTGAGCGGTAAATAACAACTCCGCCTATCACGGCAACTGCTGCGATCAGTATGATCACAAATGGAACGATCGGGGTGTCGTCTCCTGTTTTTACCGCGTTCCGACGGTCCGCGGCAGGAGTGAGGTCAAGTCCCGGCGCTGTTACATTTGCTTTGGAAATACTGAACGGAACCTGTTTCGTATCATACTGATCCATGTCCGCCCATCCGTTTCCGTTATACTGCTGAAGCATAAAGCTTACTTTCAGCGTATAATCTCCGCTCTGCGCAAGGCCGAAGCTGGCTGTGTAGGGAGCGCCGTTCCATGTATTGGTATTGATCACAGTCCAGTGCAGCGGAACATATCTTGTATCACCCTTCCTGGGCGAAGTGTTGTCCATTCCGGCTCCTGTCGCTGTAAAGGAAATCCGGGACTGAGTAGTATAATTTCCATTATATTCAATTCCCGTGATCCTGTTGTCTCCTGCAGACGCTTTCTTCGGGGAGTATGCATTCACACTCACTTTAATATAAGCCAGCAGAGTGAGATTATTGTTATTGTCCACTCCGTCCGGAAGCGTCACCGCACCCCGGATGCTGAATGTCTGCGCCTCTACAGAAGATACATTGTAACTGCAGTTTTCCACATCCCACGCAACGGAAGCATTTTTATTTCCACCTGTTGTAACGATCACCACAGTGGAAGGAAGCTTCAGCGACTGCGCGTTTTTCGGCGTCGCGTTGGCCAGCCCTGTTACAGGAGACGGATTCCGGATCTCCGTAACAGTAACCGTAGCGTTGGCCACCTGGAAGGAAGCGCTGATCCCGGCCTGCGCATTGGCGGAGGCGATACGGATCGTTTCCTGATAGCTGTTCACTCCCAGCCCGTTTTTCGGACGAACGGTAAAACTTACCGACGCGCCCGGCTGCAGGGTCAGAGCAGATGCGTCAACACCGCTCACTTCAAAATTGCCTGCGGAAGGCTGTTCCAGGGTTTCCACCGTATTTCCGCTGTTGGTAACGGTAAACTGCTTCGCTTCAATTTCTCCGTATCCTTCCTTCGCCACGCCAAACTCAAGAGTTTCGGGTGAAACTGTAAGGCTGTGGGAAACGGCGTCCACAGTAAATGCAGCGTGGATCTCGATCTCATTTCCGGCGGTTGTATCCTGTATGATAAAACTCTCCTCATATACGCCCGCGGCAAGTCCTGTCTTCGGGCGAACGCTGAATACAGCCGTGCCTCCCTGTGCCGCCGCCGTCTCCTGTGAAAGGGAAACGTCAAAATACTCTGCCGTATTCTTATCCTTAACCGACCAGGAAAGCGCCGCGTCTCCTGTTCCGCTGTTGGTCAGCGTAACATTCTTCTCTCCGGGAGCTTCTTTGTATCCTTCCACAGCGGAACCGAAATCAAGATCCTGGATATCCGCCGTCACACTGCTTACCGGCTCGGGCGTAGCTGTCGGTTCGGGAGTAGCCGTCGGCTCAGGTGTTGCTGTCGGCTCGGGCGTAGCTGTCGGCTCGGGCGTAGCTGTCGGCTCGGGTGTGGCCGTCGGTTCAGGTGTTGCTGTCGGCTCAGGCGTGGGCGTGATATCCTGTTCCCCGCCGTTCCCGGTCTCATTCTCTCCGGTTCCAACCGATGGAACATCTGTCTCTTCCGGACTCTGAAGCTGCTGTTCCACAATCTCCATCTTCGCGGTATAAACCGCTTCCGCTCCTTCTTCGGCCGTGTAGACGATACTGTCCTCGTAAGTTCCCGGAGCTGTCCCTGTTCTCGGAACAACCCAGAGCGAAACGCTCTCCCCCGGTTCCAGAGGTTCTGTGATATCCTGTACCGCGAAATGTTCCGGACTGATTCCGTCGAAATAAAGAGTTTCTGTTCCTGTATTGGTCACAGTCACATATCCGGCTTCCGTATTCTCTTCTTCTCCGGAGACCACGGTGCCGAAATCAACGATACCGGTTCCGTCTTCTGTATCCGCTTCCGCCTGGTAAACGGCCGCGCCGTCGGTCTCTTCCTGACCGCCTGTCAGCGTCTCCTCTGTATAGGTTTCTTCTTCAACAGCTGCCGGAATCCCGTTCACAGCTTCCGATCCGGCCTCTCCTTCCTCAGAAACCTCCTCTGTCAGAGATTCTTCCGGAATCTCCTCCCAGCTTTCCTCTGTCTCGGTCTCCTCCGGAATCTCTTCCCAGGTCTCTTCCGTCTCGGTCTCTCCCGGGATCTCCTCCCAGGTCTCCTCTGTCTCGGTCTCTCCCGGAATCTCCTCTCCGGTCTCCTCTGTCACAGTCTCTCCCGGGATCTCCTCTCCGGTCTCCTCTGTCACAGTCTCCTCCGGGATCTCCTCCCAGGTCTCTTCCGTCTCAGTCTCCCCAGGAGTCTCTTCCCAGGTCTCCTCTGTCACAGTCTCCTCCGGGATCTCCTCTCCGGTCTCTTCCGTCACGGTCTCTCCGGTTCCGGCCTCCTGGGAAGCCGCCTCGTTCTGTGCCGCGAGAAGCGCGCCTTCCTCCGCCGTCATCACTTTGTCGGTGACTGCTTTCAGGCTTCCCGAGAAACCTTTATCCTCAAGGCCGGTAACTGTAAGGGCTATTATCATCCCCAGATCCCCGTCCTTTACGGTATAGGTCTTCTCCCGGCTCAGTTCCTCCGGTTCCTTATCGTCTTTATCTTCCATGCGGGACCATACATAGCTTACGCTGTCCTCGCTGAGATCTGCCGGTTTCACTTCCTTGAAATCAGCGCTCAGCGTATTTCCCACCGCCGGTATTCCGCTTATCTTCAGCTTCCCGTCCAGTGCGCAGGCGGACGCCGCGAACACCGTGGACGGAAGCAGAGACAGAACCATAAGTACCGACATGATCACCGCCGCGATCCTTCTGTCTCTCATAAGTAACCCTCCTTTTCACCTCATGTATTTATCTGCAAAACAGAATTTTCTTTTTGATACAGTTATTATATCACAGGAGAAAATACTTATGTAATTTCTGTTTTACGGTCCCGGTTCATCCTTCCACGATCAGATATCTTCCGGAAGGCAGCGCGAACACTTCCGACGCGTCTTTCAGTTCTTCGTCGGACATTCCGTCCACATCGGTGCCGGCGCCATCCAGATATCTGCCCACTTCTTTTAGAGAATCCGCTTCGACAGCCATACACTCCTCCAGAAACTCTCTGGCTTCCTCCGCCGTCTCCGCCACCGGTTCGTCAAACAGCCTTGACTGTTCTTTCAGAAAACATTTCACAGCTTCTTCACTGTACATCCTTCAGCACCTCCTCCATATTTCCGCCTGTCCTGATCAGAGCCTCCAGAACAGGTTCCACTTTCTCCGCCGTATAGGCGGCGGCTTTTTTCACCCCTTCTTTGGCGTGCTCCATGGCAAATCCGTAAGGAGTCGCCTTCAGCATTTCTATATCGTTATATTCATCGCCGAAGGCCACGCATTCTTCCGGGCGGATTCCCAAAAGCTCTTCATATTCTTTGAGTCCTCTGGCCTTATTTGTTCCAAAGGGGATGAAATCCACCCATGCGAATCCGGAAGTGACCACGGTGCAGCGGCCTCCGAACCTCTCCTTCCAGTAACGGATCGTATCCTCCTGAACCCCTTCCCGCTCATACACGGCGAGTTTCATGCACGGTTCTGTGATCTCGTCAAAACTTCCGATCACTCTCGACTCTGTTTTCACCACTTCCGTCATCAGTTCCAGGAAATGGTCCGTTTTGGGCATAATATAGTAAAAATCCTTTGTGGCGCAGGAAAACTCCGCGCCCTCTGTCTCATAGATCGCCTCCGCGATTTCCCGCGCCAGAGCCGGATCAAAGCAGTCCTGATAAAGGACTTTTTCGTTTCTGACGGCCATGGCCCCGTTCTCGCAGATAAACGCCATGTCGTCCTTCACCGGCGCGAACAGCCGGCGCATATTGGGATACTGACGGCCGCTGGCAGCCACAAAGAGTATTCCCTTTTCTTTCAGTCTCCGGATCAGCGGAAAAAGTTCCTCCGGCAGAGTCTGCGCTCCGTTCAGGAGAAGCGTTCCGTCCAGATCGCTGGCCACTAATTTTATCATAAATCCACCCCTCATGCGTAAGTTTTCATTTTCATATCTTCTGTTCTCACATTCGTTCTCTGCAGGACAGCTCCAGAAGTTCCTCCGGCCTTTCCGCCACAGTGTCCGCCCCGCTGCTTTCAAGCTCTTCTCTGTCACGGAATCCCCACAGCACGCCCACTGTATACATTCCCGCCGCCTTTCCCGTAAGCATGTCGGTTCTTGTATCGCCAACATACATACACTCCTCAGGCAGGACCCCGAAAGTTTCCGCCGCCTTCAGAGGAGCGTCGGGCGCAGGTTTCCGCCGGATCTTATCGCTCTGGCCGATCACCAGGTCAAAAACGTCCCCGAACAGGCTTGCGATCACCTTCACCGCCGCCTCATGGGGTTTATTGGAACATACGGCGATACGAAGGCCTTTTTCCTTCATCTTATCCAGTATTTCCGGTATCCCCTCATAAGGAACGACTTTATACAGCGGATCTTCGTCAAATTTCTCTCTGTAAAGCTTCCTCATCTCTTCATAGTGAACAAGATCTCTGTCGCCGGCGTCCATAAGGCACCGCTTCACCAGCATATCCGCTCCCTCGCCGCTGTAATAACGGAAATTATCGGTGGGAAGTTTCTTAAGTCCCAGATCTCCAAGGATCCTGTTCGCCACACTGGACATGGACTCCAGCGTATCTGCAAGTGTTCCGTCCAGATCAAAAATACACGCGCGGATCATCATCCTCATCCTCTCAGTACGATTCCAAGTTTTTTTGCTTCATAAAACAGCCGGCCCACAGGAAGCCCGACCACATTTGTATAGTCGCCCCGGATCCCTCTCACGTAGATCCCGAACTTACCCTGGATCCCGTAGCTTCCCGCCTTGTCCATAGGCTCTCCGCTTCTTACATATTCCCGGATCTCCGGTTCCTCCACCGGATAAAAAGCCACGTCCGTGCACTCCGCGAAAGTATGCTCACGCCAGGCGCCGTCCCGGTATTCCAGGATCGTAACGCCTGTGTAGACCTGGTGCGTGTTTCCCTGGAGCAGGAGAAGCGTCTTCACAGCGTCCTCCTCATCGGAAGGTTTCCCCAGGATCTTTCCGCCGAAAGACACGATCGTATCAGCTCCCAGTATCACCGTTCCCTCTTCCGCCGGAAAAACGGCCGCCCGCGCCTTCTGCGCGGAAAGCTCTTTTACCACCTCTTCCGGGACGGATGCGGATATGATCTCTTCTCCGCTGCCCGGACGTACTTCAAATTCCACTCCTGCCCGCTCCAGAAGTTCTTTTCTTCTGGGCGACGCAGACGCAAGTATGATTTTTCTCATAACCGTCGTTCCCTCCTGTCGGCGTCAGCGCGGCGCAAAAACGGATCCGCCCCGCCAACACTATCCGTTTCAGTATACTCTGCCTCTGAAAAATCTGCAACCATGATATTGTAAAATAAAAGATTCACCCTTTTCTTTTTGTCCGAAAAGTAGTACAATAATAACAGAATTTATGCAAAAAACGGCCGCATGGCCTGAAAGGAAAGGAGCATTATATATTATGTCAAAACTGAACAAATACTGGGGTTTTGCCCTTGTAGGCGCAGCCGCGGCAGCGGCCGCAGGTGCAGTCGCCGCTATGGCCCTCAAAAGAAGACCGGCGGACAGCATCGGATTTGATGAGGATTTCGAGGACGATTTTGATCCTGACACAGATTCTGAAGAGAAAAAATCAGAAGATACCGCTGAAGACTTCGCTTCCTGGGAGGAGGCGGAAGACGCCGTAGAGAAAGCCATGGAAGTTTCCGAAGAAGATGCGGCGGAAACTGCCGGCGAAGATACGGAAGAGGATGCGGATACGGACGAAACGGAGAAGACAGCTGACGCCGCGGACGCCGAAGAGGCTCTCGCCGAAGACATGGAAGAAACTCCTGAAGAAGAAAAATAAACCCCTGATCTAAAAGGACCTGCGGATAACCGCAGGTCCTTCTGTATGGCGGGAATATCTTCCCGGCCGGCAAGTCATAATTTACGCCTTCGGAAGGCGGAACGAACTTTTCAGGGAGACGATCCTGTTAAACACAGGCGCTCCCTCTCTGGAATCATGGATATCGGCGCAGAAATATCCGTTTCTGACAAACTGGAAGCTGTCCCCGGCTTCAGCCTCCTTCAGCGCCGGCTCCACATAGCAGGTTTCCACCACCGTCAGGGAATTGGGATTCAGATTCAGGCTGCCGTCCTCATTGTAT
>CALWGI010000014.1 GCA_944380045.1 uncultured Blautia sp. | reverse complement strand
TTTCCTTCCTGTCCCGCCAGAGGACTGTCGTTTACCATGAAGTTCATGGAGATCGTCGGCTCGGAGATCTTCTGGAAAGGAATCGCTTCCGGATTATCTCCGGTGCACAGAGTGTCGCCGATATGGATATCGGAGATACCTGAGATCGCCACAATGGAACCTACGGAAGCTTCCTTTACTTCTACTTTATTCAGTCCGTCGAATTCATAAAGCTTGCTGATCTTTACCCTTTCGTGTTTATCCAGATCGTGATGGTTCAGAAGGGTCATTTCCTGATTTACGGCGATTTTGCCGTTCTCTACCTTGCCGATACCGATCCTTCCCACATATTCATTGTAGTCGATGGTGCTGATCAGCACCTGGGTATCCGCTTCCGGATCGCCTTCCGGAGCGGGGATATATTTCAGGATAGTCTCAAAAAGCGGAGCCATATTTTCCGGCGTATCCTTAAGGTCAAGAACCGCGTGGCCGGATTTTGCGGACGCATAGAGGAAAGGACAGTCAAGCTGCTCGTCGGAAGCGTCCAGATCCATCAGAAGTTCCAGCACCTCGTCGATCACTTCGTTGGGACGCGCTTCGGGACGGTCAATCTTATTGATGCAGACAATGACGTGGAGATCCAGTTCCAGGGCTTTTTTCAGTACGAACTTGGTCTGGGGCATCGCGCCCTCAAAAGCGTCCACAAGAAGGATCACGCCGTCCACCATTTTCAGCACACGCTCTACCTCGCCGCCGAAATCCGCATGTCCGGGGGTGTCGATGATGTTGATCTTAACGCCCTTATAATGGACGGCCGTGTTCTTGGACAGGATAGT
This sequence comes from uncultured Blautia sp., assembly GCA_944380045.1. Classification (GTDB taxonomy): domain Bacteria; phylum Bacillota; class Clostridia; order Lachnospirales; family Lachnospiraceae; genus Blautia_A. Next base: position 23,868 of record CALWGI010000014.1, on the reverse strand, counting down.
GATGCCGCGCTCACGCTCGATATCGTTGGAGTCCATGACACGTTCCTGAACCTCCTGATTTTCGCGGAAAACGCCGCTCTGTTTCAAAAGCTGGTCCACCAGAGTTGTCTTTCCATGGTCAACGTGAGCGATAATGGCCACGTTGCGTACATCTTCGCGTTTGATTTTCATAAAGATCGAAATCCTTTCTTTTTTCTTCTATATTAATGCGTTTTTTTCATCATAATACGACATTTCAGTTTAACACATTTTCTGCAGATTACAAGGTGTTCAAAAAATTTTTTTCCTTTTTTGGTTCTAAAGTTATGGGTTCGTACATAGGCTAATATAGACAAAATACCCAAAGAGGAAGGAGAACTGTATTATGGCAGACAAAATTATTGAAAACAATCAGGTATCGATTACCGGGAAGATTGCCACGGGCTTCACTTTCAGCCACCAGGTGTTCGGTGAAGGATTTTATACCATGGAGCTTCTCGTAAAACGGCTCAGCGATTCTGAGGACCGGATTCCGGTCATGGTATCTGAACGTCTTCTTGACGTTACCCAGGATTATGTGGGAGAGTATATTGAAATTCACGGCCAGTTCCGTTCCTATAACCGTCATGAAGAGAAACATAACAGGCTGGTGCTCTCTGTCTTTGCGCGGGAGCTCAGGTTCGTGGAAGGAGAAGACGATTCCGCTCCGGTGAACCAGATTTTTCTTGACGGTTATATCTGTAAGCCGCCGGTTTACCGGAAAACGCCTCTGGGAAGGGAGATAGCGGATCTTCTGATGGCTGTAAACCGTCCTTATGGAAAATCTGATTACATACCATGTATCTGCTGGGGTAGGAACGCCCGTTATGCGTCCGCCTTCGCGGTTGGCGGACATGTATTGATCTGGGGACGTATCCAGAGCAGAGAGTATATGAAAAGGCTCGGAGAAAATCAAATGGAGAAACGGATCGCCTATGAGGTGTCGGTCAGTAAACTGGAATATATTGAATAGACGGATCGGCGCGGGTGTCCGGACACGGGGATACCATGTGCAGGATAAAATCATCAGGACTTGCAATTTTAAACATTTTGAGGTAAGATAAATGCATTAATCAGGGTGCAGTTTCATTAACCATAAGAGGAATTGTTATGAAAAAAGAATTAACAGAAGTATACTGTGGAAAAGCAAAAGGGAAAACGACCCTGGCGCTTGGCCAGAGTCTGAGGGCGGCAGCCGAAGGGAAAAGCGTGATCATCATCCAGTTCCTGAAGGGCAAGGAACGCCGGTCCATGGATTTTCTGGAGGAACTGGATCAGATGGATATCAAGATTTTCCGTTTTGAAAAACAAGACTGCTGTTATGAGGAGCTTTCCGAAGAAGAGAAGGCTGAGGAACGCAGTAATATCCTGAATGGTCTGAACTTTGCCAGGAAAGTGGTAGTGACACAGGAATGCGATCTTCTTGTGCTGGATGAGATTCTGGGGCTCATGGAACAGGGAATCGTTTCTGTGGACGCAGTAGGAGATATTCTCGAACAGAAAGATGAGAATATGCACATTATTATGACAGGCTGGACAATGCCGGAGGAATTAAAACCTTACGTGGATTCTGTGACATGTCTGACCACAGACGTCATAAACGAAACAGATACTGAAGAGTAAAATAATACAGAAGAATAAAGGAGGAGATCAAATGGCAATTTTTAAAGGCGCAGGCGTTGCAATCGTAACCCCCATGCATGAAGACGGGAGTGTGAATTATGAAAAGCTTGGCGAACTGATCGAGTTTCAGATTGCCAACAGCACAGACGCGATCATTATCTGCGGAACAACCGGTGAATCTTCAACAATGTCCCACGGAGAGCATCTGAAGACGATCAAGTATGCCATTGACAAAGTTGCGAAACGTATTCCGGTAATTGCCGGAACAGGTTCCAACTGTACGGAGACAGCGATCATGATGTCAAAGGAGGCTGCTTCCTACGGTGCGGACGCGCTGCTTATCGTTACTCCTTATTACAATAAGGCTACCCAGAAGGGACTGATCGCTCATTATACGGCTATCGCCAACGCAGTGCCGGATACGCCGATCATTATGTACAATGTTCCCAGCCGTACAGGATGCAACATCCAGCCGGCAACGGTAGCCGCTCTTGTAAAGAATGTGAAGAATATCGTGGGTCTGAAGGCTGCCAGCGGCGACCTTTCCCAGATCGCGAAGACGGTTTCTCTGGCAGGAGACGATCTGGAGCTTTATTCCGGCAACGACGACCAGACACTGCCGATCCTTTCCCTTGGAGGAATCGGTGTGATCTCCGTTCTCTCCAATGTTGCGCCGAAAGAAACGCATGATATGGTCATGAAATTCCTGGAGGGCGACATCAAAGGCGCCGCCAAGATCCAGATCGACGCGATCCCGCTGATCAACGCTCTGTTCTGCGAAGTAAACCCGATTCCGGCCAAAGCCGCTCTGAATATGATGGGAATGGAAGCAGGACCTCTCCGCATGCCTCTTTCCGAGATGGAGGACAGCAACAAAGAGATCCTTGCAAAGGCCATGAGAGATTTCGGCATTAAGCTCGCATAAGAGACGGAGGAGAATTATGATAAAAGTTTTAATGTACGGCTGCTGCGGCCATATGGGCCAGGTAATCTCTGAACTTGCCGCGAAAGATCCGGAAGTGGAGATCGCAGCCGGAGTGGACATTGCGGATAAAGGAAACACTTCCTATCCGGTATATACAGATATCCGCGCCTGTCAGGAACAGGTGGATGTGGTTGTTGATTTTTCTTCTGCGAAAGCAGTGGACGCTCTCCTGGATTACTGTGGAGAGAAGGGGCTGCCTGTAGTGCTCTGCACGACCGGCCTCAGCAAAGAGCAGCTTGCGAAGGTGGAGGAGACCGCGAAGAAGACAGCGGTGCTGAAATCCGCCAATATGTCCCTGGGTATCAACACACTTCTGAAACTGGTGCAGGACGCTGCGAAAGTCCTTGCCGCGGCAGGCTTCGATATGGAGATCGTGGAGCGCCATCACCGCCTGAAGGTAGACGCCCCCAGCGGAACGGCCCTTGCTCTGGCGGACAGTCTGAACGAGGCCATGGGCGGCGGATATGATTATGTATACGACCGCAGCCAGAAACGGGAGAAACGTACCGATAAGGAGATCGGTATTTCCGCAGTCCGGGGAGGAACGATCGTGGGCGACCATGAGGTTATTTTTGCCGGCCCGGACGAAGTGATCGAATTCAAGCACAGGGCTTATTCCAAAGCGGTGTTCGGCAAAGGCGCCCTGGAGGCGGCCAAGTATCTTGCCGGCAAACCTGCGGGACGTTATGATATGAGCGACGTGATAGCAGGCAGATAAGCGTTTACAAACAAAATATGACGAAGATCGGGATCCGGCTTCCGGGAATGGAGGCCGGATCCTTTTTATTTCAGAGAAAATACCTTTCCGAAGAAGAAATCTGTTTTTTCAAATTTTTAATTATCTGTTTCCGGCAGAATAGAATTCCGTAAAGTGTACATATTAAAGATACAAGTATACAGAAAAAGGAGATTAAAAAGAATGAAAAAATTCAGAGGAATTCTTATGAGTATGCTGCTGGTCCTCTCTCTTAGCATGCTGACAGCCTGCGGCGAGGACGCCAATAATAACGCGGACGAATCCGGAACAGCCACAGAGAACACCGCTGAGGACAAAGAAGAAAAAGAGGATGACGCCGAAGAAAAGAGAGAAGATGAGGCGAAAGACAACGCGGCGGAGAATGATATAGCTGAAGACAGAGACGATACAGCAGAAAATGAGACTGCCGGGGACAGAGATAACGCAGCGGAAAACGAGGCGGATCAGAACAGGGACAACCCGGCGGAGCAGCAGAATGAAGAAGACGCGGAAAACGACGGAACTGTATCCGGTGAACTGGGAAACAGCGTCCGTGATCTGGGCGACGGAGTAGGCGACGCTGTGGAAGATGTGGGCGACGCAGTGGGAAACGCCGTTGACGGAAGATGATCCCTGATGTTAGAATATACGGAAGACAGGACCTGCCGCTTAATGCGGCGGGTCTTAAAGACAGAATGAGGTGGCAGTATGAAATTTCGGCCGTGTATCGACATACATAACGGAAAAGTAAAACAGATCGTAGGCGGAAGTCTGAAAGACGCGGGAGATCAGGCGGAGGAGAATTTTGTGTCCGGCCAGGACGCGGCTTTTTATGCGGCAATGTACCGTGACGCGGGTCTGAAAGGGGGACATGTGATCCTTCTCAATGCGGCGGATTCTCCTTATTTTCAGGCCACGAAAGAGCAGGCGCTGAAAGCGCTGAAAACATATCCGGGGGGCCTGCAGCTGGGAGGCGGAGTGAGACCGGAAAACGCGGAGGAATACCTGGAGGGCGGTGCCAGCCATGTGATCGTCACCTCCTATGTGTTCCGGGACGGAAAGATATCCTGGGAAAATCTTGAGAAGATGGAGCGGGCGACGGGACGGGAACGTCTGGTGCTGGATTTAAGCTGCCGGATGAAAGACGGAGAGTATTATATCGTCACAGACCGCTGGCAGAAATTTACCGACGTCCCGGTTACGCTTGAGACAATGAGAGAACTGGGGAAGCACTGCGATGAATTCCTCATCCACGCCGTTGACGTGGAAGGGAAGGCCTCCGGTATAGAAGCCGCCCTGGCGGAGCTTCTGTCCCGGTATGAAGAGCGCCCCGTCACCTATGCCGGGGGCGTGGGAAGCCTGGAGGATATCCGGATGCTGGAACAATGCGGAAAAGGGAGACTTGATGTGACGGTGGGAAGCGCCCTGGATATTTTCGGGGGAACCATACCGTTCGACGTACTGAAGAGGATGTGACACAGAATATGACAGAAATGACAAAAAAGGCGCTGGCGCTATCGCTGAAAAAACTTCTGGAGAAAAAGCCCCTGTCTAAAATTACGGTTACAGATATCACCGCTGAATGCGGAATCAACCGTCATACATTTTATTATCACTTCCGTGATATCTATGATCTTCTCGAATGGATCTATGTAAGAGAGACCGAGGAATGCATTTTGCGGGAGGGCGTCCCTGCAAACTGGCAGGAAAGCCTGACGCGGCTGTTTCGATATTGTCTGGAAAATAAGAAGTTTGTAGTTACGACTTATGCATTTTTTCAGAAGGACAATATGTTTCAGTTTATACATAAACATGCGGCTCTGATAGTCGGCCGGATTATAGAATCAGATATGGAAAGCGTGGAGATTTCCCGCGAAAAACGGAATTTTGCTCTGGATTTTTATGCATACGCTCTGGAAGGGATCGTTTACGCCTGGATCAAAAACGGGATGAAGCAGAAACCGGAGGAGATCATAGGCATGCTGTCCGCCATGATAGAAGGAAGCGGCAGGATCACCTTTCAGCATTTGGCGGAAATGCGGTGAGAGTACATGCAGGATCAGAGAACAGGACAGAATATTTTTGGACACATTATATGATGTGGCGCAAAAATAGACACTGTCCTGTTTTTGTTTATGGAAAAAAGAGAATTTCTGTTTATAATGTATAATGTGAAAAAAATAACAGTGTGGAAAGAATCTATGGATCTGATGTTTCAGACAAATACAGCAAGGAGGAGACACAAATGAATAAACTTGCACACGCAGCAGGAAGAAAAGTATTTTCAGGAGTAATAGACGTGGCTCTGGGTCAGGTGAAAAAGAACCCGGAACAGGCCTTTTTAAATATTGTGGATACGGCCCAGAAATATATAGGTGAATTTAATATAGGCGTAAACTGGGATTATCTCCATAAAGTTGCCGGTGATCCGGAATGTACCCTGAACCGTTATGTGACCCGGATGGTAAATGAACTCCATCCCAACGTCTTGAAGACCACGCTTCTGGATCTGGGGTACGAGGCTTTTTACAACGGAACGAAGACGATCCGCGAGATGCGAAAGATACACAACTGCAACATTCCCTGGATCATTCTGATGGATCCCACCAGCGCATGCAATCTGCACTGCACAGGATGCTGGGCGGCGGAATACGGAAACAAACTGAATCTTACCTTTGAAGAGATGGATTCTGTGATCACCCAGGGAAAAGAGCTGGGCGTTTATTTCTATATGCTCACAGGCGGCGAGCCCATGGTCCGCAAAAAAGATATCATTAAGCTGTGCAGAAAACATAACGACTGCGTATTCTTCGCCTACACCAACGGTACGCTGGTAGATGAGGAACTGTGCAGGCAGATGCAGGAGGTGGGGAATCTTTTCCTGGCCCTCAGTCTGGAAGGAAAACCGGAAGTCAATGACCTCCGCCGGGGCGAGGGAGTTTACGGCAAGGTGATGCACGCCATGGATCTTCTGAAGGAGTACGGCCTTGTGTTCGGAACCTCCATCTGCTATACAAGCCAGAATATTGAGAGCGTTACCAGCGATGAATTTATTGATATGCTGGTGGAGAAGGGATGCCGTTATTCGCTGTACTTCCACTATATGCCCGTCGGGAACGACGCTTCCGTGGAGCTTCTTCCCACGAAGGAACAGCGTATCTATATGCATGACAGAGTACGGGAGATCCGAAATATGGAACACGGTCCGGGCCTCTTTACCATGGATTTCCAGAATGACGGTGAATTCGTGGGCGGATGTATCGCCGGAGGAAGGAACTACTTCCACATCAATGCCAACGGAGACGCGGAACCCTGTGTATTCATTCATTATTCCAACGGCAATATCAGGGAGAACACCATCCTTGAGATCCTGAAACAGCCGCTGTTCATGGCCTATCACGACAACCAGCCGTTTAATGAGAATATGCTCCGTCCCTGCCCGATGCTGGAGAATCCCGAGATCCTTCAGAAACTGGTAAAAGAATCAGGAGCGCATTCCACAGATCTTCAGTCCCCGGAATCCGCGGAACATCTCTGCGGCAAATGCGTGGAATACGCGAAGGAATGGGCGCCGGCGGCAGATAAACTCTGGGAGGAAACAAAACGGAAAAAGGCGGAAAAGGCCGCAAAATAAAATAAGGAGTTCCTTTTTGGGAATATTTATATTAAAATATAGGATAGCGTTGAGGTATATCTGCCCGGCGCTGTCCTGTTTTTGTGTTATCCGGTATTTCCCGCGGGGGCAGAGCGTTCCGGGGAATACTGTAAGATCATTATATATGAAGAATGGAGAAGATTTATGAAGGTTGTAATTCTGGCAGGAGGATTCGGGACAAGAATCAGCGAGGAGAGCCATCTGAAACCAAAGCCCATGATCGAAATCGGAGAAAAGCCGATCCTGTGGCATATCATGAAGATGTATTCCGCATACGGATTCAATGAGTTTGTGATCTGCTGCGGCTATAAGCAGCATGTGATCAAAGAATGGTTCGCGGATTATTATCTTCACAACAGCAATATCACCTTTGATTTCACACAGGAAAACAAGATGATCGTTCATAACAATGTGCTGGAGCCCTGGAAAGTAACGATCGTGGATACGGGCCTGAATACCATGACAGGAGGCCGTATCAAGAGAGTGAAGGAATATCTGGACGGGGATACATTTATGCTTACGTACGGCGACGGAGTGGCGGATATCAATATCCGGGATCTTCTGGAGTATCACAGATCCCATGGGAAGATGGCTACGATCACGGCGGCGCAGCCGGGCGGCCGTTTCGGTATCCTGGATATCACAGAGGACGGAACGATCACCAACTTCAAGGAGAAGAAGAAAGAGGACGGCGGCTGGATCAACGCCGGATTCATGGTGCTGGAACCGGAGATCATGGATCTTATCGAAGGCGATTCTACAGTGTTTGAGAAAGAACCGCTCGTGGAGGCGGCGCGCAGGGGCCAGCTGAACGCCTACCGGCATAAAGGTTTCTGGCAGTGCATGGATACGCTGCGGGAAAAGAATTTCCTGGAAAGCCTGTGGCAGTCCGGCGAGGCGCCCTGGAAAATATGGGAGTGAAAATTTGGAATACACATTAATCCGTTCAAAAAGAAAGACTCTCGCTCTGCAGGTGCAGACAGACGGGAGTGTGACAGTGCGCGCTCCATTGAGACTTTCCAGATATAAAATAGATTCTTTTGTACAGGAACACAGCGGCTGGGTGGAAAAGCAGCGTCAGAAATTTGCCGGGCTGAAAAAGAACGTTCATGTGATCACAGAAGAGGAACGAAGCGCCGGAAAAGAGGCGGCGAAAAGGATATTTCCCGCCAGAGCGGAATATTTTGCCCGGCGCATGGGCGTTACATACGGACGGATCACGATCCGGGAACAGAAAACCCGGTGGGGAAGCTGCAGCCGGGCCGGGAATCTGAATTTTAACTGGAAACTGGTCCTGATGCCGCCGGAGATCCTGGATTACGTGGTGGTGCATGAGCTTGCCCACCGGAAGGAGATGAATCATTCTCCGGCCTTCTGGGCAGTAGTGGAGAAGGAACTTCCGGATTACCGCCGGCGGCGGGAAGAACTGAAAAGACTGGGACGGGAATTCATATGAAGGGTACGATTATCTGCTACGGGGACTCCAATACTTACGGGTATGATCCCCGTTCTTTTATGGGAGACCGCTATGGAAAAGATATCCGATGGACGGGGATCCTTGCGGAAAACACAGACTGGAATATCAGGAATCACGGAATGAACGGCCGCTGCATCCCCCATACGGCTTCGAGGATCCGCTTTGCCTGTGAGCAGACAGAGGAGTGGAACCGGGAACAGGTGCCTGTATGGCTTGCCGTGATGCTGGGAACCAACGATCTGCTTACGGAACCAGGGTTCCGGGCAGAGGACACGGCAGAAAGAATGGAGAAATTCCTGACGGCTTTATCTGAAACGGAAGCGGTAAAAAGCGGGAGGATATGTCTCTGGCTGATCGCGCCGCCGGCCATGAAGCGGGGCGCGTGGGTGGAGAAAGACAGTCTGTGTCTGGAGTCGGAACACCTGGGCGGTGAATACCGGAGGATTGCGGAAAAACTGAGAATCAGATTTACGGACGCAGGGAAGTGGGGTGTGCAGGTCGTTTTTGACGGCGTGCATTTTTCGGAGGAAGGACACCGGAAATTCGCGGCGGGAATGCTGAAAGAACTGGCGGAATAACTTGACTTTTTCCCATGTTTCCTGTAGCCTGAATCTGTAATTGACCGGACGGAAGAAGTCCCGGGAAGCGGGATTTAAATACAGGAGGCATGGATATGTCAGAGAATAATACAAGAATTTTATTTACGGATCTTGACGGCACTCTTCTGAACGATAAAAAGGAAATTACTCCCGGCAATCAGGCCGCGGTGAACGAGGCGCTGGCTGCCGGGCATAAGGTTGTGATAAGCACCGGACGACCGCTGGACAGCGGCATGATCATTGCCCGGCGGGCTGGTCTTGTGCGGGAAGGCTGTTATGCGATCGCCTTCAACGGAGGCCAGATCTATGACATTTATCATAAAAAGACAATCTTCGGGAAACCGCTTCCCATGGATCTGGCGAAATCTGTTTTTCGGGAAGCGGTAAACAGGGGACTTCATATTCAGTCCTACTCCGACACGGAGGTTCTGGTTCTGGAAGACTCCATGGAAATAAAAAGATATGTAAAAGGTACGGAGATGGGATATCGTGTGGTAAATGATCTGGATGAAGCTGTTCCGGTGGATCCGTACAAACTTCTGGCCATCAGTTTTAACGATCGTCCGAAAATCGAGAAATTTCAGCGCGAAGTGTTGGAACCTCTGGCAGGAACTGTCAGGAGTTTCTTTTCCAACGACGCATACCTGGAGATTGTGCCGGAAGGAATTTCCAAAGGATTCGCTGTGAAATGGATGTGTGAATATCTGGGCATCCCGCTGGAGAATTCTGTGGCGGCGGGAGACGCGGAAAATGATGTGGAAATGCTGGAGGCGGCCCATGTGGGAGCGGTGATGCGCAACGCCTTTCCCGGCGTGGCGGAACACGGCGATTATGTGACGGAACATGACAACAATCATGACGGTCTCGGAGAGATCATCCGGAAATTTATACTGATCTGAGAGGAGCAAACAGGGTTATGGAAAAGAAAGGAAACCATTTTTCAGGACAGATCGGATTTGTTCTTGCCGCTGCCGGAAGCGCGGTGGGAGTAGGAAATCTGTGGAGATTTCCATATCTGGCGGCAAAAGACGGCGGCGGTCTGTTTCTCATTATATATCTGGCGCTTGTGCTGACATTTGGCTTCACCCTTCTGGTGTCGGATATTGCCATAGGACGGCGCACACAGAAAAGCGCCATCGGAGCCTATACGCAGATGCATCCGAAGTGGAAATTCCTGGGCGTGCTGACTTTTATCGTGCCGGTGCTGATTATGACTTATTACGCGGTTATCGGAGGCTGGATCACCAGATACGCGGTGGTATATCTCACGGGAAGCGCACAGGCTGCGGCCGGAGATGATTATTTTTCTTCATTTATCAGCTCCCCGGTATCTCCTGGGGTATATGCTCTTCTGTTTATGGGAGTTACGGCGGTGATCGTCTATAAAGGGGTCCAGGGTGGTATAGAGGCTGTTTCCAAATGGATGATGCCTGTACTTCTGGTTCTGGTGGTTGTGGTGGCGCTGTTTTCTCTTACTATTGAGCATACAGATGAAAGCGGCCAGATCCGCACGGGCGTTCAGGGGCTTTTTTATTATCTGACTCCTCATACAGAGGGGCTGACGGTAAGCCGCTTTCTGCAGATACTTCTTGACGCCATGAGCCAGCTGTTCTTTTCTCTCAGTGTTTCTATGGGAATTATGATCACTTACGGTTCCTATGTAAAACCGGAAGTCAATCTTAATAAAGCGGTGAATCAGATTGAGTTTTTTGATACAGGAGTCGCGTTATTTGCGGGAGCCATGATCGTTCCGGCGGTATTTGTCTTTTCCGGTACGGAGGGGATGAGCGCAGGGCCGAGCCTGATGTTTGTTTCTCTGCCGAAGGTTTTTGCGGCTATGGGAAAGGCCGGCGTATTTGTGGGAATCCTGTTTTTTGTGACTGCGATTTTTGCTACCCTGACTTCCTGCATCTCTGTGCTGGAATCCATTGTGGCCAACTGCATGGAGATTTTCCATACTACCCGCAAAAAGACAGTGCTTGTTCTGTCGGTGATCTATCTGGCTGCCTCGGCAGTGATCGCTCTGGGTTACAGTGTATTTTATCTGGAGGCGGAACTTCCAAACGGAACAACCGGGCAGCTGCTGGACATCATGGATTATGTCAGCAACAGTGTGCTCATGCCGTTGATCGCGCTTTTTTCCACGATACTTATCGGCTGGGTGACAAAACCGTCTTTTGTTACGGAAGAGATGGAAAGAGGCGGATATGCCTTCCGGCGTAAAAAAATATACGTTATTATGATACGTTATATAGCGCCGGTCATGATGCTGGTACTTTTCCTGCAGTCAACAGGAATTCTTCAGTAAAAGAGCTGTGCCCTGTTTATAATGCGCTGAAGTACCCGGGGCTTTAAAGAAAGTGAAAACTGTGATAAAGAAAACCGGAAGTCGGGAAACAGATTTTGTCTGTTTCCCGATTTCCATTATTAAGGTATTGCGCAAACATATGTTCTGATTTATAATGAGATGAGAAAGGAGGGAAACCGTTATGGGGAATGAGGCGCGCAGTTATATAGCGATTGACCTGAAATCTTTCTATGCATCAGTGGAATGCCGCGAGCGGGGACTGGACCCCATGACGGCGAACCTTGTGGTGGCGGACAGGAGCCGCACGGAGAAGACCATCTGTCTTGCGGTGTCTCCGGCGCTGAAAGCTTACGGCATACCGGGACGGATCCGGCTTTTTGAGGTGGAGGAGAAGGTCCGGGGGATCAACGCCGCCAGGAGAAGGCACGCTCCGGGCGGGAAGCTCACAGGAAGCTCTTATCTTGAGCCGGAGCTCAGAGAGCATCCGGAACTGGAGCTGTCCTATATCGCCGCTCCGCCCCGGATGGCTCTCTATATGGAATACAGTACCAGGATCTATGATATTTACCTGAAATACATTGCGCCGGAAGATATCCATGTGTATTCCATTGACGAGGTGTTTATCGACGCCACACATTACCTGAACGCATACCGTATGACCGCCAGGGAACTGGCTGGTAAGATGATCCTGGATATTTTCCGTAATACAGGGATTACAGCTACGGCAGGGATCGGCACCAACCTCTATCTGTGCAAGGTGGCTATGGATATTGAGGCCAAACACAGCCCTCCGGATGAGAACGGGGTGCGGATCGCCCTGCTGGATGAGAGATCTTACCGGGAACTGCTGTGGGATCATCAGCCGCTTACGGATTTCTGGAGAGTGGGAAGAGGATACGCCAGGAAGCTGAAGGCCCATGGCCTTTATACCATGGGGGATATTGCCAGGTGTTCTCTGGGCCGGCCGGGAGAGTACTATAATGAAGGGCTGCTTTATAAACTCTTCGGAGTGAACGCGGAACTTCTTATCGATCACGCGTGGGGCTGGGAACCATGCACCATGGAGGATATCAGGAGTTACCGTCCGGAGAGTAACAGCGTGGGATCCGGGCAGGTGCTGCACTGCCCTTATCCCAGTGACAAGGCAAGGCTTGTGACCCGGGAGATGACGGACCTTCTGGTACTGGATCTGGTGGACAGGCGCCTGGTGACGGACCAGATCACGCTGACGGTAGGTTATGATATCGAGAACCTGAAAGATCCGGAGAGAAGGAAGCGGTACAGAGGTGAAGTGACTACGGATCATTATGGCCGTCAGATCCCGAAGCACGCCCACGGCACTGTGAACCTGGACAGGCAGACGTCCTCCGGCGAACGGATCACAGAGGCGGTGACGGGGCTTTATGACAGGATCGTGGACAGGGATCTTCTTGTAAGGAGGATCACCATTACCGCCGGCAGGGTAGTGGATGAACGTAACATAGAAACAAAAGAAGTTTTTGAGCAGATGGATCTCTTTACGGATTACGCCTCCAGGGAGAAGGCGGACCGGGAGGAGGAACGGCGGCGGAAGCGGGAACGCAGGATGCAGGAGGCTGTTCTGGATATCCGGAAGAGATTCGGCAAAAACGCCGTTCTGAGAGGAATGAATCTGGAGGAAGGCGCTACGGCGCGTGACCGGAATCAGCAGATCGGCGGCCATAAAGCATGAAAGGAAGCGGGATATTATGAAGAATTACTTCGGGGATTCCGGGCGGTATGACGATATTATCGGTCTTCCCCACCATGTATCGCCCACCAGGCCGCGGATGCCGGCAAGGGACAGGGCGGCGCAGTTCGCGCCTTTTGCCGCTCTGACAGGATACGGGGATGCGGTGAAGGAGACCGCCAGGATCACAGAAGAGAGACGGGAGCCGGACGGGGAGCAGACAGAGACCCTGAACAGGACGGTGAAGATCCTTGCGGAGAAGATCCGGGAACAGCCGGAGATAACGGTTGTCTTTTTCTGCCCGGATGAACGGAAAGAGGGCGGATCCTACATGCAGTTTCGGGGGAATCTCAGAAGGATCGACGAATGCCGGCGCAGAATGATTTTTACGGACGGGAATGAAATTTCTTTTGATAATATCCGGGAAATCCGGTATGATAGTGAAGAAAGGCAGACTGCCTTTGGATTATGAATATGGTCGGTATTTCCGCGGGGAGACCGGGAAGTATTGACAGAAAGATCTGGAGAAATCATATATGACTGAAATAAATATGCGGGGTCTCAGCGAGAAAGTTTTTTTGCGCCCGGAGGCTCCGTCAGAAGAAGAACATGTCAGCGACCAGATGAGGATCAGACAGGGTCTGGAAGAAAACGGATATCGGGATATCCGCTTTTCCCTGGAGGCGCTCAGGACGCTTTATCCTCTGTGCCGGGAAGCCGGATGGGAGATCACGGTGACGCTGGTCCACGAGGAGCAGGGAATCCTGATAACAGCGGTGGAGGCAGGAGACCGCACGCGGGAGCATTACGGGCTGGCGGTGGACTACGGTTCCACCACGATCCTTATGCAGATCGTGGATATGAATACAGGCGAAGTGCTGGCGGAAGAGAGCGAGACGAACGGACAGGCGGCATACGGGGCGGATATTCTTACCAGGATCACCTACGGGATGGAGAAACCGGAACATAAAAGAGAACTTCATCAGGCGACGGTGGAGACCTTTCACCGGCTTCTGGAGAAGCTGACAGAGAAAACAGGGATTCAGGCAGGCGCATGTCCGGTGATGGTGATATCGGGAAACACGACGATGGTGCACTTCTTTCTGGAGCTGGACGCCTGGACCGTATTTTCTTCTCCTTACGCGCCGGTGACAACAGAACCGGGATTTTTCCGGGGAAGGGAACTGGGACTGGATTTTGCGGGAGAGGTATTTTTTATGCCGGGGATTTCCAATTATGTGGGCGGCGATATTGTCAGCGGCCTTCTTCTGATGGATTTCTACCGGAAGGATGAGATCGGCCTGTTTTTTGATATCGGCACCAACGGCGAGCTGGTGATCGGGAACAGGGAGTGGCTGCTGGCGGGAGCCGGAGCCGCGGGGCCTGCGCTGGAGGGCGATATCAGCCGGTACGGGATCCGCGCCCGGGAGGGAGCCATTGATACGGTGCGCATCGAAGGCGGGGACCTGTCCTTTACCACGATCGGCGGAACGAAGCCTGTGGGGATCTGCGGCTCAGGGATCATTGACCTTCTGGCGGAGATGAGACTGAACGGATGGACAGACATTGCGGGGAATCTGGATCCACAGGCGTCTGAGAGGATCGTATATTTCGAGGATGAGGGAGAATACGGCGCGGTCTACGCCACGGCGGAGGAGTCCGGGATCGGAGAACCGCTTTATTTTTCCCAGACAGATATCAAGCAGTATATAGACACAAAAGCGGCGGCGCATACCATGCTGGACTGTCTTCTGGAGAGCGCGGGATGCACGGAGGAGGACATCGGCCACTATTATCTTTCCGGAGCCTTCTGCGCCCACGGGAATCTGGAATCCGCCATTACAGTGGGGATCTTTCCGGACGTTCCTCTGGAACGGTATACCGCCCTGCGCAATTCTTCCCTGGACGGCGCCCGGACGCTGCTCCTGGACCGGAACCGTATGGAAGACATCAGGTATCTCAGGGAGAACGTGTTCAGCGTACAGTTTGCTTCCATGCCGGATTTCCTGATCCGGATGCAGGCGGCGAAGTTTATCCCTCATACCGATATGGAGAAATATCCTACGGTGAAGAGGAAACTGGAAGAAAAAGGCAGGAAACATATGTAAAAGCATTTCAGGCTTCCGGTATGTCCGGGAGCCCTTTTTTCTTGTCAACGGGAAATGAAATTGTTATAATATCAGAAAACGCGGAAGAAGGACAGTAAAGATGGAGAAATCATACAATGGCAATATTCTGCTCATCGGTTTTATGGGAGCCGGTAAAAGTACGGTGGCCGATTATCTGAAAACAAAATACTCCATGGATCTGGTGGAGATGGATCAGGTGATCGCCGGGAGAGAGGGTATGAGCATTTCTGATATTTTCAGTACCCATGGCGAGGAATATTTCCGTAATCTGGAAACGCAGCTGCTCATTGAGCTGCAGTCTCACGGCAATACGGTGGTTTCCTGCGGCGGGGGAGTTCCCATGCGGGAGAGAAATGTGAAGGAAATGAAGAAAAACGGTAAAGTGGTGCTGCTCACCGCGAAGCCGGAGACCATACTGGAACGGGTGAAGGATGATCACAGCCGCCCTCTTCTGGAGGGAAACAAGACGGTGGACTATATCGCGGAACTGATGGAAAAGCGCCGGGAGAAATATGAAGCCGCAGCGGATATCGTGGTTGCCACGGATGGAAGATCTGCGGAAGAGATCTGCGGGGAGATCATCGGGAAACTGCAGGCTTAGGAAAGGGAGGACTGGAAGGATGGAACAGAGAATCAAGGGAACGACAGGACTGATGATGCTGATCGGAAGCCCGGTGGGGCATTCCGGATCGCCGGATATGTATAATTTCAGTTTCCGGTATCATAATCTGGATTACGCATATATGGCTTTTGATATCAAAGAGGATCAGGTGAAAGCCGCGCTGGACGCCATGCGGCTCTTTAAGATGCGAGGGTGTAATGTGACCATGCCCTGCAAGAACGAGGCGGCGAAGTATATGGACGAACTGTCTCCGGCGGCAAGGATCATCGGCGCTGTGAACACCATTGTGAATGAAGACGGGAAACTGATCGGCCATATCACAGACGGCACCGGTTTTGTGCGCAACCTGAAAGAACACGGCGTGGACGTAAAGGGCAAAAAGATGGTGGTTCTGGGAGCCGGAGGAGCGGCTACAGCCATTCAGGTACAGTGCGCTCTGGACGGAGCGGAATCCATTTCTATTTTCAATCCGGATGATCCTTTCCTGGCCAGGGCGAGGTCTACAGCGGAGAAACTGAAATCAGAAGCGCCTCAGTGCAGGGTTCAGGTATACTGTCTGGACGATCAGGAGAAACTGAAAGAAGAGATCGCGGGAGCGGATATTCTGGTAAACGGTACACTGGCGGGAATGAAGCCTCATGATGATGTTTCCCCGATCACGGATACTTCCATGTTCCGCCCCGGACTTGTAGTGGCGGATGTGGTCTACAATCCTGAAGTGACAAAACTTCTCCGGGAGGCAGAAGAAGCCGGATGCACAACAGTCGGCGGAAAGGGGATGCTTCTCTGGCAGGGAGCAGCGGCCTATAAGTTGTATACAGGATTGGAAATGCCTGCGGAGGAATATCAGAAATACCAGGCAGAGAATGAGAAATAAGAGAAGGCGTCGCTCAAAAGCGACGCCTTCTTCGTTGGACTTTTCAGTTCCCAAGAAAAGAAAGATCGATCTCTCCTTCAAAAACAGTCGTGGCCGGTCCGGTCATATAGACAAGGTTTTCCTGACGGTCCCAGAAAATCTCCAGATCGCCGCCGAGAAGTTTTACAGTGACGGGAACCGCTTCGTCAACAAGGCCGTTCAGGGTAGAAGCTACAGCCACGGCGCAGGCGCCGGTGCCGCAGGCGAGAGTTTCGCCGGAACCGCGTTCCCAGACTCTCATCTGGAGAGTATGGCGGTCGATCACTTTTACAAATTCGGTGTTGACTCTGTCGGGAAAGACAATGTTGTTTTCAAACTGCGGGCCCACAGAGGCGATGTCCAGATTTTCGACGTCGTCCATATATACTACCGCGTGGGGATTTCCCATGGACACTGCTGTGACGTGATATACCGCGCCGCCGATCTCAAGAGGCGCGTCGATCACCTGCTCCGTATCCGCCACAACGGGGATCTGGGCGGCGGTGAGGATGGGAGTTCCCATGTTTACTTTTACCTTACTCACTTTTCCGTCTGTCACCGTAAGTTCCAGATATTTGATCCCGCTTCTTGTGGCCACGCTGATATTTTTCTTTTTCACGATCCCGTGGTCATAGACGTATTTTGCCACACAGCGGATCCCGTTGCCGCACATGGCGCCCTGGGACCCGTCCATATTGTACATATCCATCTCGCAGTCGGCGATATCCGAAGGCTTGATCAGGATCAGCCCGTCGGATCCGATACCGAAATGGCGGTCGCTGACAAACTTTGCCACAGCGGAAGGATCCGCCACGTTTTCCTCAAAACAGTTTACATATACATAATCGTTTCCGATGCCGTGCATTTTTGTAAATTTCATCATATTCCTCCTCAGATCATTTATACTCCGTGTATGGCGCTTCCGGCAGCCGCCCTCTGCGCCGTGCGTTGCTGTCAACAGAGTCCAGTATACCGGTAAGATGTTATATTTCTGTGAAATCCCCCTAAAAAATTTAAAAACAGTACGAGATTATGAGAGCTGTTTCAGGATATCCGGGAAGGGTTCCAGGCTTCGCCTGAGGATTCCCGTCACCTGGGCGATAAGGATCCCGTAATTGGTGATGGGGACGCCCTGATCGCGGCAGCAGGCGGTACGGTATTTCATTTCCCGTTCATTGAGCATACATCCTCCGCAGTGCACCACCAGGCGGTATCCGCTGACGTCGTCCGGAAACTCTGTGCCGGAAGTAAAGACAAATTCCGGATTTTTGCCTGTGTACTGCCGTATCCAGCCGGGGATCTTATGCGTTCCGATATCATCACACTGGCGGTGATGGGTACAGCCTTCCGCAATGAGGATTTTGTCGCCGTCCTGTACCCGGTCCAGAGCCGCGGCCCCCTGTACGGCGGTTCCCAGATCTCCCTTGTAGCGGGCGAACAGGATCGAAAAAGAAGTCAGGGGTATATGGGCGGGAGTATCCTGAGATACCCTGGCGAAAACCTGGCTGTCGGTGACGACAAGGCGGGGAGTGATGCCGCCTGCGCGGAGGTTCTCCAGAGTGCCCTTCAGTTCGGTATCGCGGACCACAAGAGAGAGCCCGCCGTGATCCAGGATATCCCGTATGGTCTGCTGCTGGGGCAGGATCAGCCGCCCCTTCGGCGCAGCTTTGTCAATGGGAACCACAAGGACGATCAGATCGCCGGGGGACATCAGGTCTCCGATCAGCGGATATCTGTGAGTGTCCTCCGGTTTCAGAGTGGCGATCAGCTCCTTCAGCTCCTGAATGTGGATGTTCCGGGCCGCGCTGACGTAAATACTGTGTTCCGCGGAGTCCGCGTGAGAGTTACCGGCGGTGGAATGCTGTCCTTCTGGAAGGAGATCGCATTTATTATAAACAACAACAAAGGGGATCCCTTTTTCCCGAAATCGGCGGATCAGAGCCTCCTCCCGGGGACCTTTTCCCACTGTGCTGTCTATCACAAGAACTCCGATGTCCGTTTTATTTAATACCTGATAACTTTTTTTTACGCGGAGGGCGCCAAGCTCTCCCTCGTCGTCGATACCGGGAGTGTCGATCACCATTACCGGCCCGAGGGGCAGGAGTTCCATGGTTTTATATACAGGGTCAGTAGTTGTTCCCATCACATCGGAAACGATTGCCAGATCCTGCCCGGTAACGGCGTTGATAATGCTTGATTTTCCTGCGTTCCGCCTTCCGAAAAAGCCGATATGCACCCGCTCGGAAGCCGGCGTCTGATTCATTCCCATATGGTCCGTCCCTCCTTATACAGACAATTTGCATTTTATTATTATAGAAAATAATTATTTATTATTCAAGCTGCCTATTGCATTTTAAAGAAAACATGGTACAATTAGAACAATGACTGAAGGTATTTTATACATAATTTATGCATAAATATACCTGATATATCAGGTTAAAAGGAGGATAAGAGTGAAAATGAAGAACATGAAAAAATTCGCGGCACTGGCGTTAAGTGTAACTATGGCTGCTTCCATGGCAGTTTCCGTATCCGCAGCAGTAGAGTCCAAGGACGATCTGCCAGGCAAGACCATCGGCGTTCAGCTGGGAACCACAGGCGATCTGGAGGCGTCCAACTATGAGGCTGAAGGATCTACCGTAGAGCGTTACAGCAAGGGAAGCGAAGCTGTTCAGGCTCTGAAGGCGGGACAGGTTGACTGTGTGATCATCGACTCCCAGCCGGCTCAGAAATTCGTAGAGGCAAACGACGACCTGAAGATTCTGGACGATCCGTTTGTTGAGGAAGAGTATGCGATCTGTCTGGCAAAGGATAACGAGGAGCTTCTTGAGGATATCAACGGCGCTCTCAAAGAACTGAAGGAAGACGGCACCATCGACAGCATTATGGATAACTACATCGGTGAGAACATCGGCGAGACACCTTATGAGTCTCCGGAGGATGTAGACCGTTCCAACGGTGAACTGGTAATGGCTACCAACGCAGAGTTCGAGCCTTATGAATATCATGAAGGCGACGAGATCGTGGGAATCGACGTTGACATCGCACAGGCGATCTGCGATAAACTTGGCTATGAGCTGAAGGTTGAGGATATGGAGTTCAGTTCTATCCTTCCGGCCGTACAGTCCGGCAAGGCTGATTTCGGTGCGGCAGGCATGACAGTTACAGAAGACCGCGCGGCAAGCGTGAACTTCACAGATACCTATGCCAACGCAAGCCAGGTGATCATCGTAAAGAAATAACGATACAGAGGACATCCTATTCCGGCAGAGCGAATGTATCCGGAATATCCATAGAGAGCTGTTGACTGGTGCCAACAGCTCTTTTGTTAAGGAAAGCAGGGAGAAACCAAATGATATTGGCAGATATTACACAGGATTTGTATTTGAATTTTATTAAAGAAGACCGCTATCTGTGGCTGCTGGACGGCCTGAAGACAACGCTGCTCATCACATTTTTCGCGGCGATCCTGGGAATCATCCTGGGATTCATTGTGGCCATCATCCGCTCCACCCATGATAAATCAGGACATTTCAAGATCCTGAACGCGGTCTGCAGGGTATACCTTACCGTGATCCGCGGTACGCCTACCATGATCCAGCTTCTGATCATGAACTTCGTAATCTTCGGATCGGTGAGCCTGGACAAGGTCATTGTAGGCAGTCTTGCCTTCGGTATCAACTCGGGCGCGTATGTGGCGGAGATCGTCCGTTCCGGTATTATGTCCATCGATCCGGGACAGACGGAGGCAGGCCGGAGCCTTGGCCTGAATTTCACGCAGACCATGAAACTGATCATCATGCCCCAGGCATTTAAGAATGTGCTGCCGGCTCTTGTAAATGAGTTTATTGTGCTGCTCAAAGAGACTTCCATCATCGGATATATCGGTATGATGGATCTGACGAAGGGCGCGATGCTGATCCAGAGCCGTACCTACAACGCGTTCCTTCCCCTGATCGCGGCAGCGCTTATTTATCTGGCGCTTGTTATGTTCCTGACATTTCTCATGAATAAAATAGAGAGGAGGCTGAGGACCAATGAGCGTAAATAAAGACAAAGTCCTGATAGAAGTACAGGGACTTCAGAAAGCTTTCGGAAGCAATCAGGTTCTTGACGGTATCACCACAGATATCTGCCAGGGCGAGGTTGTGGTTGTGGTCGGCCCCTCCGGCTCGGGGAAATCAACTTTTCTCCGTTCACTGAATCTTCTGGAGGTCCCCACAGGGGGCAAGATTCTGTTCGAGGGAACAGATATCACAGATCCCAAAGTGGATATCAACCGTCACCGCCAGAAGATCGGCATGGTGTTCCAGCGTTTCAATCTTTTTCCCCATAAGACGGTAAAAGAAAATATCATGCTGGCGCCGGTAACGCTGAAACTGATGACGAAAGAGGAGGCGTCCGCAAAGGCGGACGAACTTCTGGAGAGAGTCGGCCTTCCGGATAAGGCGGATACTTACCCGGAGATGCTTTCCGGCGGCCAGATGCAGCGTATCGCCATCGCGAGAGCCCTGGCGATGAATCCGGACGTGATGCTCTTTGACGAGCCCACCTCCGCTCTCGACCCCGAGATGGTAGGGGAGGTTCTGGAACTGATGAAAGAACTGGCGCAGTCCGGCATGACCATGGTGGTGGTTACCCATGAGATGGGCTTCGCAAGAGAAGTGGGAACCAGAGTGCTGTTTATCGACGACGGTAAGATCCAGGAAGAGAATACTCCGGAGGAATTTTTCGGCAATCCGAAGAATCCCAGACTGAAAGATTTTCTTTCCAAAGTATTATGATATAAAGAAAGAGGACAGGTCATCTGCGACTTGTCCTCTTTCTTTATGTACCGGCCGGAAAGATTTCACGCTTTCCCGGCGTCCGGCGTATCTTTCTGATCTTCGGAAGAAAGCCGGTCCTCCAGCTTCTGCCGTTCCATATCGATGGTCTTCAGTTCCTTGTAGCAGTATTTGATGATCTCTTTACGGGTGATGATGCCGATAAAGAATCCCTGGTCGTCGACCACAGGCACATAGTTCTGATTAATGGCCCGGTCCAGAAGATCCTCCATATCCGCGTCCGCATGGACGGCCTTATAGGTGGCCCGGCGGGGGATCGCCATAATGGGGATATCTTCCATCTCTTTCACATCAATGATGTTCAGGCGTTTCAGGCCCCAGAGAAGATCTCCCTCGGAGATGGTGCCGGTGTAGCGTCCGTCCACGCTGAGAAGGGGAATACAGGAAAACTTCCGGTGTTCCATTTTCTCCACGGTCTGACGCAGGGTATCGTCCTCAAATATATAAGCTACTTCGCTTTTGGGTGTCAGAAAAAACAAAATATTCACGCTGCCTACCTCTGTCTTTCATTTCAGTGCGGGAGGCTGAGTATGGGAACAGTCTCCCTGTTTTAAAGCAATTGTACGCCCTTCGCTTCAGCGTCCGCCACGATCTCTTTCGGCCACAGAGAAACGTGTACCTCGCCGATGTGCGCCTTGCGCAGGAAAAACATACAGATACGGGACTGGCCGATGCCGCCTCCGATGGTATAGGGAAGCTCCCCGTTAAGTACCGCTTTCTGGAAAGGAAGATCCCGGCGGTCTTCGCAGCCGGCTTCCTTAAGCTGGATCGCCAGAGCCTCCTCGTCCACACGGATACCCATGGAGGAAAGCTCGAGGGCAATGTCCAGTACAGGATAGTATACAAGGATGTCGCCGTTCAGCTCCCAGTCGTCATAGTCCGGGGCGCGTCCGTCGTGGCGCTCTCCGTTGCTTAAGACCTTGCCTACCTGCATAAGGAAGACGGCGCCTTTCTCCTTGACGATCTTATATTCCCTCTCCTTGGGAGTGCAGTCCGGATACATGTCCACAAGCTCCTGGGTGGAGACGAAAGCGATCTCTCTGGGAAGGATCTCCTCGATATAATCGTACTGTACGGCCATATATTTCTCTGTCTTGCGCAGGACGCTGTAGATGGTGCGTACTGTGCTGATGAGCGTCGCCATGGTGCGTTCTTCTCTGGAGATGATCTTCTCCCAGTCCCACTGATCCACATATACGGAATGGATGTTGTCCAGATCCTCGTCTCTCCGGATGGCGATCATGTCCGTATACAGGCCCTCTCCCTGGGAAAAACCGTATTTCTTCAGCGCGTAGCGCTTCCACTTGGCAAGAGAGTGAACGATCTCCGCATTCTCCTCCTGGCCCTTGATATCGAAGCTTACCGGGCGTTCCACGCCGTTAAGATTATCGTTAAGTCCGGAAGACGGGGATACAAATACAGGAGCAGAAACACGGAGAAGATTCAGTTTCTGCGCCAGTGTCTGCTGAAAAAAATCTTTGACTGTCTTAATTGCCACCTGGGTATCGTGAAGGTTCAGGTCGGAGTGATACCCTTCGGGAATTCGCATCTGTTCCATAATAAATCCTCCTCGTTATTAATAACACTAATAACGATATTATAGCAGGAAAAAGCTTCTAATGCAATTTTTAACTTGTGTGTTGTGCGTAAATTTAATACAATAGAAGCAGAGGCCCACAGGTTTATGACAGATCCCGGACGCGGTTCCGGGGAGGGACGGAGGTATGGAAATGATAGGAGAAAAGTGTCCTCTGTGCGACGGCCCTGTTTCCGGGGGAAGATGTACGCTCTGCGGCATGCCGTACAGGAAAGACGAGATATTATACCATTTAAATGAAAACAGCCGGGACCATTATAAGCACGCCACGGAGAAAGCGCGGTCCATTATGCGCAAAAACGCGGGCGTTTCCGGAACCAGAGCAGTGGGGAAGAACGCCAGCGAGGCGGATATCCGCGCCCATCAGCAGCAGATCCGCCAGGAAGCGGTAAAGAGAATGACCACCACAAAGACTCCGGCAGCCGACAGCGGCAGAAAATCCGCAAAGAAAAAGAATCTCAAAAAAGCGGAAGCCGCCTATGGGTCTGCAAAGAAGAAATCAGGAAAAGGAAAGATTATCCTGTGGATCATAGTGATCCTTCTCATTCTTCTGCCTTCTATCCTGGATTTTGTGGAGGAAAAAGCCGATCAGTATGCTTATGAGCAAATGGAGGATACATACGGTATCGGCAGCGATACCGAGACATACTCCATGACAGGAGGTGTGGAAGG
>CALWGI010000013.1 GCA_944380045.1 uncultured Blautia sp. | reverse complement strand
GAGGACACAGATACGACGGGATCTGCCTTAAATCCATTCTTCAGAAAGAAAGAGCGTATACCGGGATGATGGCAAGCCGCGGAAGAGCCGCGGCAATGCGCCGGCAGCTGAAGGAGGAGGGGATCCCGGAAGACGTTCTGAATGCGATCCACTCTCCGGTAGGACTTTCCATTCACGCGGAGACGCCCCAGGAGATCGCGGTTTCCATAACAGCGGAGCTGATACAGGAAAAGAACCGTTTCAGAAAAAGCACGGGATATGACGACGAACTGCTTGCTTTCCTTACAGGTGAAAAGAATCCGGGCGGGAAGATCGCGCTGGCGACGATCGTTGACCGCAGGGGATCCGCGCCCCGGGAGATCGGAACAAAAATGGCGGTGCTTCCGGACGGGCGGCTTATCGGAACCATCGGTGGCGGCTGTATGGAGAGCCGGGTCATGCACCAGTGCCTTCGTATCCTGAAAGAAGCGGATCCCAGTCCCCGCCTCACGGAAGAAATCCTTACCGGAGAGGAAGCGGGGGAAGAAGGGCTTGTCTGCGGCGGAAGGATTCAGGTTTTCCTGGAGGCTCTTTGAAACGGACAGGTCCGGGGAAATCAGAGGAGGAGAATAAGGATGAAACGATCAGAGATCAATAAAGCAATCAAAGACATGGAAGCATTGATTAAAAAACACGGATTTGAGACTCCGCCGTTCTGCAGCTGGACACCGGAGGAGTGGAAGACAAAGAATCACGAATATGACGAGATCCGCGACAACATGCTGGGATGGGATATTACAGATTATGGATTGGGTAAATTTGACGAGGTCGGTTTTGCCCTGATCACTATCCGGAACGGAAATGCAAAAGACGACAGATATACGAAGCCCTATGCGGAAAAGCTTCTGATGGTCAATGAAGGCCAGATGGCGCCCATGCACTTCCACTGGAACAAAATGGAGGACATTATCAACCGCGGCGGCGGAAACGTTCTGATTACTGTATATAATTCCACAGAAGACGGACAGTTCGCGGATACTGATGTGACAGTGCACAGCGACGGCCGTACATACACTGTACCGGCAGGAACCCGCGTAAGACTGACTCCGGGCGAGAGCATTACGATCCAGCCATATCTTTATCACGATTTCCATGTGGAAGAAGGTACAGGGGCGGTTCTGCTGGGCGAAGTATCCATGTGCAACGACGACGAGAACGACAACCGTTTCTACGAGCCCATTGGAAGATTTCCGACCATCGAGGAAGACGAGCCGGCGTACCGTCTGCTCTGCAATGAGTATCCGAAGGCAGAAAAAGAGACACGGAAGCTCCCATCTACTGAGATTTAATATTATAAAGAAACGGAAAGTAAATAATACAATTATGTCTGAAAGTGTGTTATAATAAAACTGTTTTTAAGGTGCATAAATGAATGGAGGACAGGACTATGAAAAAAAGAAGTATACTCACTGCCTTACTCTGCAGTGTGTGTCTCACTGTAGGAGGCGCTGTACCGGCTATGGCGGATGCTTCCAGAGTAGTGACGCTGGGAGCGGATCTGACTCAGGATCAGAAGAATACAATGATGCAGTACTTCAAGGCGAATGCCAGCGAAGTACAGATCCTTACCGTTACCAATGCGGATGAGAGAGAGTATCTCGGTAATTATATTCCGCTGGAGCAGATCGGAACAAGGACCTTAAGCTGTGCTTATGTTAAGCCGACGCAGTCGGGCGGCATCAAAGTAAGAACGGCAAATCTCAATTATGTAACAGGAAAGATGATCGCGAACGCTCTTTCCACCGCGGGAATTTCCAACTGCGAAGCGGTTGCGGCATGCCCCTACGAAGTGTCCGGTACAGGAGCCCTGACAGGAGTTATGATGGCTTACGAGACAGCTGTAGGACAGAAACTGGATACAGAGAAGAAAGATCTGGCAACGAAAGAAGTTGTGGTAACAGGAAATCTTGCCCAGCAGGTGGGCGAAGACAACGCTACCAACATCATCAACCAGGCCAAGCTCCAGATCATTGGCGAGAACGTTCAGAATGCGGACGAGATCTATAACATTGTCAATAATATCGCTGTGGAGAACAATGTGAACTTCAGCGAGGCAGAGATGGATGCTATCGTATCCCTGCTTCAGCAGATCGCGCAGCAGAGTTATGACATCGAACAGATGAAGAATACCCTGGAAGAGATCCAGGAGAGCATGGACAAGGAAGACGAGGTTCAGGCAACCGAGACACCCGCTCCTGAAGAGGGTGAAGGTACGGAATCCGGCGATGACACAGAAGATGTTGAGAATACAGAGGATGGGGAGGATACCGAAGAGGACGGTGAGGATATCACCGAGACAGTAGATCCTTCCGTTCTCGGAGACGATGTGCCGCAGAGTTCCACAGAGGATCCCAGCCTTGCAGAAGAAACCATGGGCGACACCCCGACAGAGGAAGGCGGAGAAACATCTGAGAATGAGACCGGAATTCCCGAAGGTGAAACCTATGTAGAGGAAACAGAGACCCCGGAAGCATCCACAGAAGGAACCGAGACGATTCCCGAGGGAGACGTCTACGAGGAGGGTACGGAGACTCCGGAGGCATCCACAGAAGGAACCGAGACGATTCCCGAGGGAGATGTCTACGAGGAAAGCACGGAGACCCCGGAGGCATCCACAGAAGGAACTGAGACGATTCCGGAAGGAGATGTCTATGAGGAAAGTACAGAGACTCCGGAGGCATCTACAGAGGGAACCGAAACAATTCCGGAAGCATCCGCGGAGACGGCGACAGACAGTTCTGTAAGCCTGGATACTTTAGGCGAGGAAGCAAGAACACGTTACGAAACCGCTCAGAACTTCTGTAAAGGAGAATATGAGGGAGACGCGGCAGCTCTCCAGACAGCAACAGGGGATCCGGCGGCAATGGCATCCGCAGTGCTTGATACCACAGCTGATCCGTCTGTAGGAACATCTCTTTCCCAGAAAGTGCTTAACGCATATCTCAACGTGCTGAATGACGGCGGAATGTCCTATGTTCCTGACGGAACTGAGAAATATATGTCTGCTGAGCTGAATATGGTGAATTCAGAAATGAAGAAAATTTTCAGCATTGATGCAGAACCGGCAGCGGACGATCTTCTCGCGGCACAGGCACCGGAAGTGAGACAGGGACTCTACGACGACACGATGAAATTCTTCGCAAATCTTTACGGCGAAGGAACTGCTGCAGATACAGCAGCTGCAGAGACGGTTCCCGCTGCTGAAGGCACCGGTGAAGAAGTTTATACCGAAGAAACAGGCGCAGAACAGGCTGTATACTAAAAAATGTGAGATTTCCACATACAGATGCTGACAGAAAGGGGAGACGAAAGTCTCCTCTTTTTTGTGGTCAGGTACGTGAATTTTTTGTGTATTTGCGGAAATAGTGGAAAATATGTAATATGTGTGCTAGAATATAGGGCGAAACAATTCGTCGGACATTGTTTAAATGCAATAAAAAGGAGAAAACCATGAGTCTGGCAGTGGTGACACTGAAAAAAGGTGAGGGACGCCTTCTGAAAGCAGGAGGTATGTGGATATTTGATAATGAAATAGCTTCTGTTATGGGAAGCTTTTTAAACGGCGATATCGTGTTGGTAAGAGACTTTGACGGATATCCTCTTGGCAAAGGGTTTATCAATACGAATTCCCGGATTGCGGTAAGACTGCTTACCAGAGATGAGAATCAGAAAATCGATGATCATTTTCTGGAAGAAAGGGTGCGAAACGCCTGGGAATACCGCAAAAAGGTAACGGAAACCGGAAGCTGCAGAGTTATCTTCGGCGAAGCGGATTTCCTCCCGGGACTTGTGGTGGACAAATTTGAAGACGTGCTGGTTGTACAGTCTCTGGCGCTGGGAATTGACCGGATGAAGCTTCAGATACTGGAGCTTTTGAAGAATGTTCTGGCAGAAGACGGAATACATATCCGCGGCGTCTATGAAAGAAGCGACGCGAAAGTCAGACGTCAGGAAGGGATGGAACTGTATAAAGGTTTTATCGGCGCGGAATTTCCCACGTTGGTCCGGATCGAGGAAAACGGGGTGAAATATGAGGTGGATGTCCGTGACGGACAGAAGACGGGATTCTTCCTGGATCAGAAATATAACCGCCTTGCGATACAGCGCCTTTGCCGCGGCGGAAGAGTGCTGGACTGTTTCACCCATACAGGTTCGTTTGCCCTGAACGCCGGAATCGCAGGGGCCGGGGAGGTCCTTGGCGTAGACGCGTCTCAGCTTGCCGTAGATCAGGCGGAGAAAAACGCCCGGCTGAACCATCTTGAAGACAGAGTGAAATTCCTCTGCGAAGATGTTTTTGAACTTCTTCCCCGTCTGGAGGAGAAGGGAGAAAAATACGATGTGGTGATACTGGATCCTCCGGCGTTTACGAAATCCAGAAATTCTGTAAAGAACGCGGCCAGAGGATACAGGGAGATCAACCTGAGGGCAATGAGACTGGTGAAAGACGGGGGATTCCTGGCAACCTGTTCCTGTTCCCATTTCATGACGTATGAATTATTTACCAAAACAATTGCCCAGGCAGCGCGCAATGCGCACAAACGCCTCCGGCAGGTGGAATACAGAACCCAGGCTCCGGATCATCCGATCCTGTGGGCGGCAGATGAATCCTATTATCTGAAATTCTATATTTTCCAGGTGTGTACAGACAGATGACAGGCGATGTCGGAGTGACTGTACGATTTTAACAGGAGAGATTGATATGAAAGAAAAGTTTTTAAAATTTATGGAAGGACGCTATGGGGTGGATGCTTTTGCCCGCTTTACCATGATCGTCGCGCTGGCGTGCATTGTTATTTCCATCTTTTTTCCGGGGCGGAGCGTTATCGGAGCGCTTCTGAATACAATAGGACTCCTTGCGATCATTTATACCTATTTCAGAATGCTGTCCCGGAATATTCAGAAACGCTACAGTGAAAACGAGAGATATCTTACTGTAACCTCCGGGATTAGACAGCGTTTTAACAGAGAGAAGAATATGATGCAGCAGCGGAAAACGCATCATATTTATACCTGCCCCAGCTGCGGACAGAAAATCCGGATCCCGAGGGGAAAGGGACGGATTGAGATCGACTGTCCGAAATGCCATACGAAATTTATCAAGAAAAGCTGAGATAACAGAAAGCCTGCGTACAATTACGGAAAACGGAGATAATCTATGTTTGGCTATGTTGTAATGAATAAACCGGAAATAAAATTTAAAGATTTTGACCAGTACCGCGCTTTTTACTGCGGGCTGTGCAGGGAACTGAGAGAACGGTACGGGATTCCGGGCCAGATCACGCTGACTTACGATATGACGTTCGTGATCCTTCTTCTCAGCGGACTGTATGAACCTCCGACACGGAAGGGGACTACCCGCTGTATCGTGCATCCGGTGAAAAAACAGCCGGTGCGTAAAAATGAGATCACGGAATACGCGGCGGATATGAATGTTTTTCTGGCATATTACAAATGTCTGGACGACTGGAAGGACGATGGGAAACTCCTGAAACTGGCAATGGCAAGGCTTCTTGAAAAAAATGACAAAAAAGCAGAGGCCGCTTTCCGAAAAAAGGCAGACACCATAATCAGGCTTCTCCGCGAGCTTTCCGCTATGGAAAAAGCCGGTGAGAAAGATCTGGATAAAATGGCCGGCTGTTTCGGCAGAATTATGGAAGAGATCTTCGCGTACAGGGAGGACGGCTGGGAAGCCGGTCTTCGCCGGATGGGATTCTATCTGGGTAAATTCATTTATATTATGGACGCCTATGAAGACGTGGAAAAAGATGTGGAAAAGGGAAATTACAATCCTTTTTCCGAGGATTATATAATGGAAGGGTTTCAGGAGCGGGTAAAGCAGATCCTGATCATGATGATGTCCGAGGCCTGCCGGGAATTCGAAAAACTTCCTATTATCAAGTATGCGGATATTCTCCGCAATATTCTGTATTCCGGCGTGTGGTGCCGCTTCGAGACGGTTTCAAAGAAACGGGAGGAAGAGCAGGGAAAATAATATGACTGATCCATACAGTGTTCTGGGTGTATCGCGGGATGCATCCGACGAAGAAATAAAAAAAGCATACCGGAGACTCAGCAGAAAGTATCATCCGGACGCCAATATCAACAATCCGAATAAAGCGCAGGCGGAAGAGAAGTTTAAAGAAGTCCAGCAGGCCTATGACCAGATCATGAAAGAGCGGGAATATGGTTCTTCCTATGAGGGGTATGGCGGATTCGGCGGTTACGGCGGATTTGGCGGACAGACACGGGGCGGTTATCAGGATGAGGAAGCGATTCGCAGACAGGCGGCGGCAAATTATATCCAGAGCGGTCATTACCGTGAGGCGATGAATGTTCTTTCTTCACTGAGCCAGCGGAACGGACAGTGGTATTATCTTTCCGCTGTTGCCAATATGGGACTTGGCAATAATGTGAACGCGCTGAACGACATCCGGGAAGCGGTGCGTCTGGAACCGGATAATATGCAGTATAGAGCCATGCTTCAGAGGATGGAAGGCGGAGGAACCTGGTACCGGGAACAGCAGAATCCATTCGGGGGAATGCCTGTAAGTGATGACAGCTTCTGCCTGAAACTCTGTCTTGCAAATATGGCATGCAGCGTCTGCTGTCCGGGCAGCGGAATACTCTGCTGCTGACAGGTAAAACGAAGCCCGCCTGCTGCGCGGCTTTGAAAATAAATATATCAGGAAACGAGGAGAAAGAGAATGAGTATACGAATTGGAATTATGGGTTACGGAAATCTGGGAAGAGGAGTAGAGTGCGCCATTAAGCATAATCCGGACATGGAACTGAAGGCGGTCTTTACCCGCAGGGATCCGAAAACATTAAAGATCCTTACAGAAACGGCAGGCGTGTATCATGCCGATGATGCTGAAAAGATGAAAGACGAGATCGATGTGCTGATCCTCTGCGGCGGCAGCGCCACAGACCTTCCGGTACAGACCCCGAAGTATGCGCAGTGGTTTAACGTTGTGGACAGCTTTGATACGCATGCAAGGATTCCGGAGCATTTCGACGCGGTAGATAAAGCCGCTTCAGAGAACGGACATGTGGGAATTATCTCCGTAGGCTGGGATCCGGGAATGTTTTCTCTCAACAGAATGTATGCCAATGCGATCCTTACAAACGGAAAGGATTACACTTTCTGGGGCAAAGGCGTCAGCCAGGGTCATTCCGACGCGATCCGCAGGATCGACGGAGTGAAAGACGGAAAACAGTATACGATTCCTGTGGAAGCTGCTATGGCGGCTGTGAGAAACGGTGAAGATCCGGAGCTTACTGTCAGGGAGAAACATACAAGGGAGTGTTTTGTCGTTGCTGAAGAGGGCGCGGACCTTTCCCGTATCGAGCGCGAGATCAAAACCATGCCCAACTATTTTGATGAATATGACACCACGGTACATTTTATTTCAGAAGAAGAACTGAAGCGCGATCACAGCGGTATCCCCCACGGAGGATCAGTGATCCGTACAGGTAAGACCGGATGGAACGACGAGAACCGTCATGTGATCGAATACAGCCTTAAGCTGGATTCCAATCCGGAATTTACTTCTTCCGTGATCGTGGCCTATGCAAGAGCCGCGTACAGGATGAGCTGTGAAGGACAGAAAGGATGCAAAACTGTATTCGATGTGCCGCCGGCATATCTCAGCGCTCTGGACGGCGCGGAACTGCGGAAGCATCTGCTTTAATACGCGGTCTGATAAAAGCGGCGTAAAATATAAAACAGTATAAAGAGAAAAGGCGGAGATTTCTCCGTCTTTTTTTATACCGATTTTTCTTTACATTATCTTTATTATAAAAATATTGACGGCTGGAAAAACATGAGATATAATACCTACATACTCTTGTAACAAGATTGTAAAAATTTAAGGGAAATAGTAACAAAATGGAGTGGGAAGAGGAAAGAGTTATGGAGAAGGTAAGAAGAAACTGGAAATTCTGGGGGATTCTTCTGGCACTTATGATTTTTGCCGCCGGTTTTACTGTTCAGGCAACTACAGTCGAGGCCAAAGCGGCGACCACAGGATTCAGAACAGTGGGCGGTAAGACCTACTATTACAAAAACGGGAAACGCGTAAAAGGCTGGATAACTCTTGCCGGGAAGAAATATTATCTGAATACAAGGACCGGCGTCCTGCAGAAAGGCTGGTATATTCTTTCCAACGGCAAGAGACGTTATTTTGATTCCAGGACAGGCGCTATGAAGAAAGGGCTCACCAAAGTCGGAAAATATTATTATTACTTCGATGGAAAAACCGGATGGGCCAAAACCGGATTTCTGACAGCGGCGAATGGAAACACCAGATACTTCTGCGGCGGGAACTACAGAATGGGTACCGGGTGGATGAAAAATTCCAGAAACCAGAGGCGGTACTTTAATCCGCGGACAGGAGTCATGTATAAAGGCCTGAAAAAGATCGGTAATTACCGCTATTATTTTGACCACGGAACCGGGGTTGCCCAGACGGGATTCTTGAGGGCTGCCAACGGAAACGTCCGGTATTTCCGCAACGGGACTTACCGGATGGCTACGGGCTGGATCATGACCAGGGATAAGAAGACGCGGCGATATTTCGCTGTCAGCAACGGCGTAATGCTGACAGGCATGCGGACTCTCGCCGGTAAGACTTACTATTTCAACAAGAGCACAGGCGTTGCGGCCCGCGGCTGGACCACGGAGAGCAACGGCAAGAAGAGATATTTCGATCCGAATACTGCGGCGCTGGTAAAGGGAACTACCCGGACGATTGACGGCGTAAAATATAAATTCGGTGCGGACGGCTATCTGATCGTGCCGGAGTCCAGTTCGAGCAATGCGGCGGATCCGGATGCAGCTATCCGGCCGAATCAGCCGACATCCGCCAAGACAGTCAAGAACTATCTGCTGGCGGCTATGCAGCCGGTAGGTCGTACCCTGTATGTATGGGGCGGCGGCCATGGAAGCGACGCGACCAGAAAAGGAGTGAGTCCTGTATGGACCTCCTGGTACAACAGCCAGAACTCAGGCTACAGATATCAGAATTATGATGACCTCAGCGCGGCGAACATTGCCAAAGGCCTTGACTGTTCCGGATATGTGGGATGGACTACATATCAGATCATGAATACCTACTCCACAGATGTATCCGGCAATATCGGAGCTCTTTACAAAGGCAGAGGCTGGGGAACCTGGTACAATCAGAACTATCTGTCCAAAACAAACTGGAAGCTGTATCCGGGAGATATCGGATATGACAGCGGACATACATGGATCATCCTGGGACAGTGCGCGGACAAGAGCGCGGTGGTGCTCCATTCCACTCCTCAGGCAGGCGTGCAGATTTCCGGAACAACCACACCTTCGGGAGATTACGACAGCCAGGCGGTCGCTCTCGCAAGACAGTATATGTCCAAATTTAAAGGATATACGAAATACAGTTACAGCCCGTCCTGCGGAAACTATATCAGACGGGGCAATTACTTCCGGTGGAACGGTACACTGTCAGATCCCAACGGATATAAAAACATGACGGCAAATAAAATACTTGCAGATCTTTTTAAGTAATATATTACTGATTTGATCACGCAGGAAAACAGCTCCCTCCTGGGAGCTGTTTTCATATCCGGCATATTAGTGTAAAAGCCCGGTTTTTCAAAAGGCTATTTCATAATCTTTAACAAATGTTACAAAATATTAAATTTTTTAAAGATTTACTCTTGCAATCCGGGAAGTCATATGTTAATATGTAAAAGAAGTTCAGAAAGATATTTCACAATTGTTACAATAAGTTGTTAAAATATGAGGTGAGAAACATGAAGAAACGAATTGTATGTCTGACACTGGCAATTATGATGTGTGCATCACAGGCAGTATCCGTAAGCGCATCAAGAGAGCAGGAACTGAGAGAGGAGCAGGCATGGACAAGCGCACAGCTTGACGCTACATATGCACAGATCGATCAGTTTTACGCTGCAAAGCAGCAGCTGGCAGATGAGATCGCAGCACTGGATGCGAACCTGGTAAACGTTATGGTTTCCATTCAGACACTGGAGGGAGACATCAGCAATAAAGAAGCTGACATCCAGCAGACACAGTCAGATCTTCAGAAAGCGCAGAACGCGAAAGATAAACAGTACGAGGCTATGAAGAAACGTATCCAGTACCTTTATGAGAAAGGCGGAAGCGACGCATGGTTCCAGATGATGGTAAATGCGGACAATCTGTCCGATCTTCTCACTAAGGCTGAATACACACAGAAGATGTATGATTACGACAGAGAAAGCCTTGAGAAGTATGTGAATACCATCGAGCAGGTAACACGTCTCGGCGAGCAGTATCAGCAGGAGAAAGCTGAACTGGAAGGCATGAAGCAGGAGTACGAGGCAGAATCCGTAAATCTGCAGACAGCTATCGATGAGAGAAAAGCAACATCTGCAAACTATGACAATGAGATTGCATACGCACAGCAGATGGCTAATGAATACGCGGCTCTGATCCAGCAGCAGCAGGCGGAGATCGAATATCTGGAAGCTCAGAGAATCGCTGCAGAAGAAGCTGCAAGAGCACAGGCGGAAGCAGAAGCCGCCGCAGCCGCAGAGGCAGCTGAGCAGGAAGAAACCGTTGTATACGATGAGGACGGCAACGAAGTAGACGCCAGCGAGGCGGCTGAGAACGGAGACGTTGTGTACGATGAGGACGGCAACGAGGTAGACGCCAGCGAAGTTGCAGCTGAGAATGAATACAGCGAAGATGATTATGAATATGACGAGTATGGTAATGTGATCGATTCTTCCAACACTGTAGATCCTTCTGAATATGAGTCTTCCTATGACTCCAGCTATTCCGGATCCGGATCTTCCGTAGTTGACTATGCTACCCAGTTCGTAGGCAATCCTTATGTATGGGGCGGCACAAGCCTTACCAACGGTGCGGACTGCTCCGGTTTCGTACAGAGTGTATATAAGAACTTCGGCGTGGATCTGCCCAGAACATCCTATGAGCAGCAGAACGCAGGAACAGAGGTATCCTACGAAGACGCACAGCCCGGCGACCTGATCTGCTACGGCGGACATGTTGCGATCTACATGGGCGACGGCAAGATCGTTCACGCATCCAACGCAAAAGACGGAATCAAGATCAGCGACAACGCTGCATACAGAACGATCCTTTCTGTAAGACGTCTTGTGTAAGAAACAGAATAACGAATAAATGGAGAAGCTGTCCGTAAGGGCAGCTTCTTTTACAATAAAATTTTACAATATCTTGACTTTCTCACCATGAAGTATTAAAATGTTACAAAAGCGCAACGGAGCCTTTGGGTTTTTTTGCGCTGCTTTTTTGTCAATGG
Source organism: uncultured Blautia sp. (assembly GCA_944380045.1). GTDB lineage: Bacteria > Bacillota > Clostridia > Lachnospirales > Lachnospiraceae > Blautia_A. Next base: position 13,687 of record CALWGI010000013.1, on the reverse strand, counting down.
ATAAGGCCGCTTTCCGGGAAAAGGGTGCCCGGAGAGCTGCAAAATAAGATCATGAGGAGGAAATGAGAATTGAGAAAGAACAGAATGTGGAAAGTGGTTACTGTTTCAGCTGTCGCGGCCGCAATGACCTGCGGTATGTTCGGAGCGCAGAGCGTCAGCGCGGAAGAGAAGAAAACTCTGAAAGTCGCCATGGAATGCGGATACGCCCCCTATAACTGGACACAGCCGGATGATTCCAACGGCGCGGTTCCGATTTCCGGAAGCTCTGATTACGCCAACGGATATGACGTTATGATGGCGAAACATATTACAGAAGAACTTGGATACGATCTGGAGATCGTGAAGCTTGACTGGGATTCCCTGGTACCGGCGGTTCAGTCCGGACAGGTTGACTGCGTGATCGCGGGACAGTCCATTACTTCCGAGCGTTCCCAGATGGTTGATTTTACAGATCCCTATTATTACGCGTCTATCATCACCCTGGTAAAAGCTGACGGCGACTATGCGGACGCCGCAAGTGTGGAAGATCTGAAAGGCGTTGTCTGCACTTCCCAGCAGAATACCGTATGGTACGACACCTGCCTTCCCCAGATCCCGGACGCGGAGATCCTTCCGGCCCAGGAGAGCGCTCCGGCTATGCTGGTTGCCCTGGAGTCCGGCAAATGCGACGCTGTCGTGACAGATATGCCTACCGGCATGGCTGCCTGCGTGGCTTATCCGGATATGAAGCTTCTTGATTTCAGCGGCACAGACGGTGAATTCGAGGTTTCCGAGGAGGAGATCAATATCGGTATCTCTCTCCAGAAGGGCAACGACGAGCTGAAAGACGCGATCAACGGCGTACTTGGAGAGATGACAGAAGACGACTACTCAGAGATGATGGACGAGGCAATCTCCATCCAGCCTCTGGCTGAGTGATAAAGGAGGAGCGAAATGCTGCCTGAAAGTTTTGGAGGCAGGATCATATACCTGCTTCAGCAATACGGCCCGTCTTTTCTGAAGGGCGCCGGAGTCAGCCTGTGGCTGGCTATTGTGGGAACTCTGTTTGGATGCATCATCGGATTCGTGGTGGGTATCATCCAGACGATCCCCACCGATAAGAACGATCCCGCGCCCAAGAGGGTGATCGTGAAGATCGTTAAGTTTATCATGGCATGTTATGTGGAATTTTTCCGCGGGACCCCCATGATGGCGCAGGCCATGTTTATCTATTTCGGAAGTTCCTATCTGTTCCAGATCAATATGTCCATGTGGTTCGCCGCCATCCTGATCGTCTCCATCAATACCGGCGCGTATATGGCAGAGACGGTGAGAGGCGGGATCCTCTCTATCGACGAGGGACAGACAGAGGGCGCCAAGGCCATCGGAATGACTCACGTCCAGACAATGGTGAATGTCATCCTTCCCCAGGCCCTGCGTAACATTATGCCCCAGATCGGCAACAACCTGATCATTAATATCAAGGACACCTGTGTCCTCTCCATTATCGGAACCGTAGAGCTTTTTTACACTACCAAAGGCGTGGCGGGCGCGCTGTATACATACTTTGAGTCTTTTACCATCGCTATGGTGATCTACTTCGTAATGACGTTTACCTGCTCCAGACTCTTAAGGCTTCTGGAACGTAAGATGGATGGACCGGATAACTATGATCTGGCGACTACAGATACCCTGGCCTATACCAGCGGTATGTACTCCTACAAGGAAAGGAAGGGCAAGAGATCATGAGTGAAGCGATCCTGAATGTGAATCATCTGAGAAAATCCTTCGGTAATAATGAGATCCTGAAGGATATCGATTTTTCCGTAAAACCCAAGGATGTTACCTGCATCATCGGGCCTTCCGGATCCGGTAAATCCACACTCCTTCGGTGTATGAACCTGCTGGAGACCCCGTCCTCCGGGGAGATCCTCTACCACGGCAGGAATATTACGGAGAAAGGCGTCAACGTGCCGGAGTACCGTTCCAGAGTGGGGATGGTGTTCCAGAGCTTTAATCTTTTCAATAATATGACTGTCCTTAAGAACTGTACCGTAGGGCAGGAGAAAGTCCTTAAGAAAAGTAAGGAAGAGGCGGAGAAAAACGCCATGATGTATCTGGAAAAAGTAGGAATGGCGCCGTACATCAACGCCAAACCGAAACAGCTTTCCGGAGGCCAGAAGCAGCGTGTGGCCATTGCCAGAGCGCTTGCCATGGAGCCGGAGCTGATCCTTTTTGACGAGCCTACCTCGGCGCTGGATCCCCAGATGGTGGGAGAGGTCCTGGAGGTTATGCGCGCGCTGGCGAAAGACGGCATGACCATGATCATCGTCACCCATGAGATGGCTTTTGCGCGGGATGTGTCCAAGCATGTGATCTTTATGGGGAACGGCGTGATCGTGGAAGAAGGCGCTCCCAAAGATATCTTCGAAAATCCGAAGAATGAACTTACAAAAGAATTTTTAAGCAGATTCAGGAATTCCTGAATCTGCTCTTTTTTTGTTAAAATTTGCTAAAAAATACAAGGGATATCTAATAAAATCTGGACATTCTGGAAAGAATCATTTATTATTATATATAACATTTTATATTTAGAATAAATTTTGAATGTTCTGAGGATTTGCGGTATCCGGCCAAACAGCCGGAAAACAGGAATATCTTCAGAGTGCGGAAAGGAGAGTACAGGGTGGCGAAGGAGACAATGGACGCGATCCGCAGGGCGGAGGAACAGGCTGCCGCGGCAGTTTCCAAGGCTCACGAACAGGCGGAGAAGATCATAGAGAATGCCAGAGCGCAGAGTGTCTCTCTCAAAGAAGAGGCCCGCAAAAAAGCCGACGCCCTCCTTAAGGAGGCCGGAGAGGAAGCTGCCGCCCGGGGCAGGGAAGAAGGAGAGCGATCGGCAGAGGAAGGCGTTCTGGAGAGGCAGGCGCTGAGAGAAGCTGCCGGGAAACGTATGGAAGAAGCAGTGAAGACCGTGATCAGGGAACTGATCTGAGTCTTGAGACGATGCCGGAAGAAGGTGATATGAAATGGCAGTTCTGCATACAGAGAAAATCCATATCTGCGCGCTGAAGAAGAACCGCAAGCAGATTCTGGAGGAACTGCAGAGAACAGGAAGGATACAGATAGAAGCGGACACAGATGAAGATGAGATCTTCCGCCACATGGATACGGCTTCCGCCAGCAGCGCCTTTGAAAAAAGAGCTGCGAACGCGGAGGAGGCGCTGAAGATCCTGGAAACATACGCGCCTGAGAAAACAGGCATGTTGTCCGCCCTGGAGGGCAAAAAAGCCATTTCCCTTGAAGAATATGAAAAGGGTGTGGAGATCAGAGAGCAGACGCTGAAAGACATCAGCGCGCTTCTTGCGTACCGGAAGAATATCGGCGAAGCAGGGGCCGCCCGTGTGCGGGCGGAATCCGCGCTGGAAAGCCTGTCGCCCTGGATGGCTCTGGATATTCCCATGAACAGTACAGGGACAAAGACAACGGCAGTGTTCATCGGCAGTCTGCAGGGAAGATGGACAGAGGAGACCCTGATGCCTGCCCTGGCGGCAGTCAGGCCGGACCTGAAAGCGTACAGCCTGGAGATCCTGGGATCGGACAGAGACCAGACCTGTATCTTCGCTGTGACGGATAAAGGCAGCGCGCCGGCTTTTGAGGACGCTCTCCGTGTCAGCGGATTCGTCCGTCCGTCCGTTTCCTGCAGCACTACCCCGGCGGAATACGCCGAAGTGCTGAAAGCCCAGGCGGCGGCTGCGGTGGAGGACGAGCGGCAGGCTCAGGCGGATATCCGGGCGCTGGCAGAGAGAAGGCCCGCCCTCCGTTTCGCGGCCGACTATTATCGTATGAGAGCGGAGAAATACAGAGTCCTGGGAGGAATCCTGCAGTCGGGACATGTGTTTTTCATAAACGGGTTCGTGCCGGAAGGGGAAGGTGAGAAGCTGAAAGACAGGCTGGAGAGGAAATATACCTGTCAGGTGGAGATCGAGGCGGTTTCCGATGACGAGGAGGCTCCGGTGCTTCTTCGCAACAACAGTTTCGCAGAACCGACGGAGAGCGTGGTGGAGGCGTTCGGCCTGCCGAAAAAAGGCGAGATCGACCCCACGGCCGTTATGGCGTTTTTCTACTATTTCCTGTTCGGCCTGATGCTCTCGGACGCGGGATACGGGATCCTGATGGTGGTCCTCTGTTTCGCGGCGGTGAAGAAGTTCCCGGATATGGAGAAAGGACTTCAGAAGATGCTGCGGATGTTTTTCTTCTGCGGGATCTCCACCATATTCTGGGGCGTGATGTTCGGCAGCTATTTCGGAGACGTGATCCCGGTGGTGGCGGAAACGTTTTTCCACAGAGAAGTCACTGTGCCGGCCCTGTGGTTCGCTCCGCTGGACGATCCCATGAAGCTTCTGATGTTCAGTTTCCTTTTCGGGATCATCCATCTGTTTGTGGGTCTGGGAGCCAAAGGCTATATGCTGGCGCGGGATCATGACTGGATGGGACTTTTCAGCGGCGTGATATGCTGGTATGCGCTTCTTGTGGGACTGATCCTTCTTTTGCTGCCAAGCGACATGTTCGCGTCCATGGCGGGCGTGGTCATCGTCCTTCCCTCATGGGTGGGCGCCGCGGCGAAATGGGCTTCCATTGTATCCGCCGTATGTATCGTGGTCCTTTCAGAATCGGGCACGAAGAATATAGCCGCCAGGCTGGCCCTTGGAGCCTATGATCTGTACGGCGTATCAGGCTGGCTGTCCGATGTGCTGTCCTACTCCCGGCTTCTGGCGCTGGGACTGGCCACGGGCGTGATCGGTACGGTGATCAACACCATGGGCAGCATGCTTGGGGGAAGCGTGATCGGCTTCATCCTTTTCTGGGTGATCTTTATCGTGGGACACATCCTGAATATGGCGATCAATCTTCTGGGAGCTTATGTGCATACCAACAGGCTTCAGTTTGTGGAATTTTTCGGGAAATTTTATGAAGGAGGCGGAAGGCCTTTCCGGCCGTTTTCCGCCGAATCAAATAAATATTTTAAATTCAAGGAGGAAGAATAAGATGGATAACGCAGGATTAATTTTGGCATTGGCAGGAGCAGTCAGCGCGGCGCTTTTCGCAGGGATCGGTTCAGCCTACGGCGTAGGCCTGGCTGGCCGGGCAGGCGCGGGTGCGATCACAGAGAATCCTGATCTCTTCAGTAAGGTCCTGATCCTTCAGCTCCTTCCCGGTACACAGGGAATATACGGACTTCTGGTTGCTTTCGTTACGCTCAGCCAGATCGGGCTTCTGGGCGGCGGAGCGGCTGAACTTACCGCGGGACAGGGACTTATGTATCTTCTTTCCTGTCTGCCGATTGCCGTAGTGGGTCTGATCTCCGCGATCTACCAGGGGCAGACTTCGGTGGCGGCTATCGGCGTGGTGACAAAGAAGCCGGATCAGTTCGGTAAAGCCATGCTTTTCCCGGCTATGGTGGAGACCTACGCGATCCTGGCTCTTCTGAACTCCATCCTGGCGGTATTTTCTTTATAGAATGATGCGGGAGGTTCATGATGAACGGATTAGATATGATCATCAGCCAGATCGGAGAAGAAGCTGAAAATTCCGCCGCGGGAATCATACAGGAGGCGGAGGAGAAGGCGCGGACGATCCTGGAGGAAGGAGAACAGACCTGCCGCGAGATCGAAAAAGAGGCGGAACAGAAGGCGGCTTCCCTCAGAGAGGACATTCTGACAAAGAGCCGGTCCGCTGCCCGTATGGAGCGCAGGCGGGAACTACTCCGGGAAAAACAGAAACTGATCGGAGAAGTCCTGGACAAGGCGAAGGAGTCTCTATCAGCGCTGGACGGAAGGGAATATTTTACCCTCATCGCGGAGATGCTGAAAAAATACGCGCAGCCGGGGCAGGGTGAGATCTGTTTTAACGAGAGGGACCTGAACCGTCTGCCGGAAGGATTCGAGGAAACCATCTCCGAAATCGCCGGTGCGAAAGGCGGCAGCCTGACTCTCAGCCGGACGCCCTGCGGGATCGGAGGCGGTTTTATCCTGGTCTACGGCGGGATCGAAGAAAACTGTTCTTTCGATTCTGTTTTCGCGGATGAGAAGGAACGGCTTCAGGACAGGATACATGAAATGCTGTTTGCATAAAAATACCGCAAAAGGAGGATTTTCATGAAAAAAGATTATACCTACGCGGTAGCGCGGATCCGTGGCAGGGAGATGTCCCTGTTCGGACAGCCGGTGATGGAACAGCTGCTTTCCTGCGGAACATATGAAGAGGCGCTCCGGTTCCTGGCGGATAAAGGCTGGGGAGATCCGGAGAAGCCTCTGACGGCGGAAAATATTCTGGACGCGGAGACGGAGAAGACCTGGAACCTGATCAGTGAGATGGTGAAGGATATGTCGGTGTTCGACGTTTTCCGGATCGCGGACGATTATCACAATCTCAAGGCGGCCATCAAGCTGGCCTATACAAAAAAAGAGATGGACAGAAGCCGCCTTTTTGTGACAGGAGGGCGAGTGGAAGCGGAAGCTGTGGAAAAAGCGGCGAGGGAGCGGGATTTTACCGGTCTCCCCGCAGATATGGCAAAAGCGGGGGCCGAGGCTTTGGACACCCTTCTCCACACAGGCGACGGGCAGCTCTGCGATATCATACTGGACCGGGCCTCTCTGGAGGAGACATACCGGGCCGGGAAAGCGGCGGAGGATGAAGTCCTGAGAGATTACGCGGTCCTTACGGTAGCGGCGGCGGATATCCGGATCGCAACGCGGTGCGGAAGAGTGGGAAAGTCTCTGGATTTTACCGAAAGAGCTCTGGCGGACTGCGCGGAACTGGATACAGAAGCCCTTGCCCGGGCGGCGCTGAACGGAACGGATGCAGTGGCGGAATATCTGGAAAAGACCGCCTACGCTCCGGCGGCGGAAGCTTTGAGGCAGTCTCCGGCCGCCTTTGAGAAATGGTGCGACGATCTGATCATCAGCCATATCCGGCCGCAGAAATATAATCCTTTTACTCTGGGGCCGCTGGCAGCCTATATTCTGGCCCGGCGCAACGAGATCAAATGTGTCCGCATGGTGCTTTCCTGCAGGCAGAACAGCCTGCCTGAGGAAGCGATACGTGAAAGGCTGAGGGAAATGTATGTATAAGATAGCAGTTGTGGGTGATTACGACAGTATTTACGGTTTTGCCGCCCTGGGTCTGTCTGTGTTCCCGGCGGACGACAGGGAAACGCTGTGCGCCGTGCTGAGACGGCTGGCGGAAAGCGGATACGGCGTTATTTATATCACGGAGTCGAAAGCGGCTCTTGTGCAGGATGTGATCGAAGAATACCGGGAGCGCAGGCTGCCGGCGGTCATTCTGATCCCCGGAGTCTCGGGAAATACAGGAGCGGGGATCGCCCAGGTGAAGAAATCCGTGGAGCAGGCAGTAGGCTCCGATATTATATTTACAGATTAAAAAGAACAGGCGGTGATGGATAGAGATGAGCACAGGCATCATTAAAAAAGTAGCAGGGCCGCTGGTCATTGCGGAGGGAATGCGGGACGCCAACATGTTTGACGTGGTGCGTGTTTCCGGGCAGCGTCTGATCGGCGAGATCATTGAAATGCATGGTGATCAGGCTTCTGTTCAGGTATATGAAGAGACGGCGGGACTGGGACCGGGAGAACCGGTGGAATCCACAGGCGCGCCGTTAAGCGTGGAGCTGGGACCGGGACTGATCAGGAGTATTTACGACGGTATCCAGCGTCCTCTGGACGATATTCTGAAAGTGTCCGGAGGAAATCTTCTGAAAAGGGGTGTGGAGGTACCTGCGCTGAAGCGTGATCTGGTATGGCATTTTGTTCCTTCGGTGGAGGCGGGACAGGAAGTGGAGGCCGGCGATGTGATCGGCACTGTACAGGAAACGCCCATCGTAGTCCACAAGATCATGGTGCCCTACGGCATGAAAGGAACCGTAAAATCCATTACCGAGGGAGATTATACGGTGGAGCAGACGGTTGCGGTCCTGGAAACTCCCGACGGGGAAAAAGAGCTTACGCTGATGCAGAAATGGCCCGTGCGTACAGGACGGCCGTATAAAGAAAAGCTGCCCCCGGACAAACCTCTTGTGACGGGGCAGAGAGTGATCGACGCCATGTTTCCCATCGCGAGGGGCGGCGTGGCTGCGGTACCGGGGCCCTTCGGGTCCGGCAAAACAGTGATCCAGCACCAGCTGGCCAAGTGGGCCGAGGCTGATATCGTGGTCTATATCGGATGCGGCGAGCGCGGCAATGAGATGACGGACGTTCTCAATGAATTTCCGGAATTGAAGGATCCCGCCACAGGATATTCGCTGATGGAGCGTACAGTTCTGATCGCCAACACCTCAGACATGCCTGTGGCTGCCCGTGAGGCGTCCATCTATACCGGCATCACCATTGCGGAGTATTTCCGCGATATGGGATATTCCGTGGCGCTGATGGCGGATTCCACATCCCGGTGGGCGGAGGCGCTCCGCGAGATGTCGGGCCGCCTGCAGGAGATGCCCGGCGAGGAAGGTTATCCCGCGTATCTGGGAAGCCGTCTGGCGCAGTTCTACGAGAGGGCCGGATGCGTGATCTCCCTTGGCAAAGAGGGAAGAGAGGGCGCGCTTTCCGTGATCGGAGCCGTATCTCCTCCGGGAGGCGATATCTCCGAGCCGGTTTCCCAGGCGACGCTCCGTATCGTCAAGGTGTTCTGGGGACTGGACTCCAATCTGGCGTATAAGAGGCATTTCCCGGCCATCAACTGGCTGACCAGCTATTCCCTCTATGTGGATAATATGGGAGACTGGTTTAACGAAAATGTCCATGAGGACTGGATGAACTGTCGCAGCCGCCTGATGAGGCTTCTTCAGGAAGAGGCGGAGCTGCAGGAGATCGTCCAGCTGGTGGGTATGGACGCGCTGTCCGCTCCCGACCGGCTGAAACTGGAGGCCGCGAGATCCATAAGGGAGGACTTCCTTCATCAGAATTCTTTCCACGAGATCGATACCTATACGCCTCTGGAAAAACAGTATCTGATGATGCGTCTTGTGATCGCCTATTACGACCAGTGCGCGGACGCTCTGGAAAAAGGCGTCGGTATTGAAGATCTGGTAAACCTGAAAGTCCGTGAAAGTATCGGACGATACAAATATACAGAGACAGACAGGATCCGTGAAGTCTATGAACAGGTGGTAAAAGAACTGGCCGCGGAACTTGCGGGTCTGGAAGCGAAGGAGGGAAGATAAGATGTCCAGGGAATACAGAACGATCCAGGAAGTGGCAGGCCCTCTGATGCTTGTAAAGGGAGTGGAAAACGTCACATACGACGAGCTGGGGGAGATTGAACTTGCCAACGGCGAGACAAGAAGGTGCCAGGTTCTGGAGATCAATGGAGACACGGCCATGGTACAGCTCTTTGAGAGCTCCACGGGCATTAATCTTTCCAACAGCAAGGTGCGGTTCCTGGGAAGGAGCATGGAACTGGGCGTGTCGGAGGATATGCTGGGAAGAGTTTTCGACGGGCTGGGACGTCCTGTGGACGGAGGTCCGGAGATCCTGCCGGACGCCAGAATGGATGTGAACGGGCTTCCCATGAATCCGGCGGCAAGGAATTATCCCCAGGAATTTATCCAGACGGGGATTTCTGCCATCGACGGCCTGAACACCCTTGTCAGGGGACAGAAGCTTCCCATCTTTTCCGCCAGCGGACTGCCCCACGCCCAGCTTGCGGCGCAGATCGCCCGCCAGGCGAAGGTGAGAGGGACCTCGGAACCTTTCGCCGTAGTGTTTGCCGCCATGGGAATCACCTTCGAGGAATCCAACTTCTTTGTCCAGAGTTTCAAGGATACGGGCGCCATTGACAGGACGGTAATGTTTGTCAACCTTGCCAACGATCCGGCGGTAGAGCGTATCGCCACGCCCCGTATGGCGCTGACCGCCGCGGAGTATCTGGCTTTTGAGAAGGATATGCACGTGCTGGTGATCCTGACGGATATCACCAACTATGCGGACGCGCTCCGTGAGGTTTCCGCCGCCCGCAAGGAGGTGCCGGGACGAAGAGGCTATCCCGGATATATGTACACGAATCTTGCCACCATCTATGAGAGAGCCGGCAGGCAGAAAGGAAAGAAAGGATCCATCACCATGATCCCCATCCTCACCATGCCGGAGGATGACAAGACGCATCCGATCCCGGACCTTACGGGATACATCACAGAAGGACAGATCATCTTAAGCCGCGATCTCTACCGGAAAGGAGTCATGCCTCCCATCGACGTTCTTCCCAGCCTGTCCCGTCTGAAAGACAAGGGAATCGGCGAGGGCAAGACGAGGGCGGATCATTCCAATACCATGAATCAGCTTTTTGCCGCTTACGCCAGGGGCAAGGAGGCCAAGGAGCTGATGGTGGTGCTGGGTGAGGCGGCTCTTACGGATATGGACAAACTGTACGCGAAGTTTGCCGATGAGTTTGAACAGAAATATGTGTCCCAGGGATACGATACGGACAGGGATATCGAAGAGACTCTGGATATCGGATGGAAGCTCCTTTCCATCCTGCCCAGATCCGAGCTGAAACGTATCGACAATAAATACCTGGATCAGTATTACGGAAAATAAGGGAGGGGTGAGGAAATGGCATCCACACAGGTGAACCCTACCCGTATGGAACTTACGAGGCAGAAGAAAAAACTTGCCACAGCCACCAGAGGCCATAAGCTTCTGAAGGATAAAAGAGACGAGCTGATGCGCCAGTTCCTGGAGCTGGTGCGGGAAAATAAAGCTCTCCGGGAAAAAGTGGAGGAAGGTCTGGAAGCGGTGAACAAGAATTTTGTCCTTGCCAGGGCAAGCTCTTCCGACCAGGCGCTGAACACGGCTCTTCTGGCGCCGAAGCAGGAGGTTTATCTTAACGCGGACACGCGCAACGTTATGAGCGTGGAGATCTCGGTGGTTACCACCAGTACCAGAAGCGCCGACGAAGGCGATATCTATTCCTACGGCTTCGCTTTTACCTCCGGGGATCTGGACGACGCGGTAAAATCCCTTCAGGAACTTCTTCCGGACATGCTCCGGCTTGCCGAAGTGGAGAAATCCTGCCAGCTTATGGCGGCGGAGATCGAGAAGACCCGCCGCAGAGTAAACGCCCTGGAATATGTGATGATCCCTGACGCTCAGGAGAAGATCCGGTATATCACCATGAAGCTGGACGAGAACGAGCGCAGCACCCAGATCCGCCTGATGAAGGTAAAGGATATGATGCTGGAGGAAGCCCGCCAGGAAAGGCTGAAAGAAGATTACGGAACCGCGGGGTGATAAGTGGTTTTTCATAAAAGGAACAGAAAATGATTATTACAGTTACGATGAACCCGGCTATTGACAGAACTCTTGAAATTGATTCCCTGGTCCGTGGAGGCCTGAATCGGATCGGCAGAGTGGAGTATGACGCCGGGGGAAAAGGCATCAATGTTTCCAGGACTATCAGAGAACTGGGCGGAAAAACTATTGCTACCGGATTTTTGGGAGGGAACAGCGGAAGGATTATCGTGGACATCCTTAAGGCGGAAGGAGTCGAAAGTGATTTTGTTCAGGTGAACGGGGAAACAAGGACAAACACAAAGGTCTGTGAAAAAAACGGTGTATTGACCGAGTTGAATGAACCCGGGCCGGTAATTACAGAAAAGCAGGTAGAGGAGTTAAAAGATAAACTTCTCCGCTACGCCGGAATCGGCACGCTGTTCGTTCTCTCTGGAAGCATCCCGGTGGGAGTGACTGAAGACACATATGCAAAGATTATCCGCATGATACATGAAAAGGGGGCGGAAGTTCTTCTGGATGCAGACGGCAACGCGTTCCGGCTTGGGCTTGAGGCTTTGCCGGATATTATAAAACCAAACTGCGCAGAACTGGAGGAATACGCGGGAATGACATGCGGTCTGTCAGAAGAGGGGATTATAAAGACTGCGGAAGAATTTCGCAAAAAAGGGATTGGAACAGTCGCGGTGTCTATGGGTCAGAGCGGGGCTCTGTTCCTTCTTGGAGAAAAAAGGGCGAGATGTCCTGCGCTCCCGGTGAAGGTCTCCTCTACGGTAGGAGCGGGAGATGCCATGGTGGCAGGGCTGGCCCTGGCCAGGGACCTGCAACTTGCCGAAGAAGAGACGATCCGCCTCTGTATGGCGGTGTCCGCAGGAGCAGTAACTACTTCTGGAACGAAACCGCCGGCAAAAGAGCTGGTAGAAAAATTAAAAAAACAGGTTATGATCTTATATTCTGATCTGTGATATTCTCTCAGGTACAGATCAGATATCTTACCGGGGTTCTTTTCCTTCAGCGAAGACCAGCATCATTTCGTTGGTCAGGCTGGAGGAATTTCCCTGTCCTCTGATTTCGCTCCGGTGGAACCATTCCGCCATGGCAAGCTCGCTGTGATCTACAGTGAGAGTGTCGTCTCCGTCCACATCACAGAAAAATCCGAAGAGCAGAGTGCCGCTGAAAGACCAGGGCTGGCTCTTGTAGTAGCGGATATTCTTTACCCGCAGTCCCACTTCTTCCATCACTTCACGTCTTACCGTATCCTCTATCGTTTCGCCGATCTCCGCGTAGCCGGCGATCAGGGCGTAGTTCGTAAAGGCCCGTCCTTCATATTTTGACATTACCAGCCGGTCGCCGTTGGTGATCCCTACGATCACAGCGGGAGAAAGCACCGGATATTCATAGTGCCCGCAGGCGGGACAGTACATCTGGCGTTCTGTTCTGCTGTGAGCCATGGGAGCGCCGCAGCAGCCGCAGTATCTGCGGCTTTCATACCAGCGGAAAAGCTGATACCCGGTGATTCCCGCGAAAGCAAGATACTGGGGATGCACAAGCCTGAGAGAGCGGATTTCCTGAAAGGAGCAGCCGGGAAAATCATTTTCCTCTGCGCTTCCAAGCAGATAAAAACGGTCTTCATCAATGGTGAAAAGGTAAATCAGTTCTCCGGCGTGTTCCTCTTTTTCTTTCAGTTCCCGGAAACGGGGAAAACTGATCTCTCCTTCCGGCTCTTTCTGCCGGAGAAGGATTTTTCCCTCCTGATAGCACAGAAGATAACTGTCCTCCGCCGGCGCTGACGGATGATATTCATTATGGTAAATATGGGGTGCGATATCCTGGATCATATGTATGCCTCGATTCTTTTTCTTATATATGCTGCTTTTGTCCCGGGATCGTCCGGATTGTGTCCTGACTCTGCCCGTTTGCATTGATGATATCACAGGACAGACGGAATATCCAGCGTCAATACTGCCGGTGGGAATTTCTCTTTTCCTGTGACCGGATTTGTGGTAATTTTATATATATATGATGCCGGATTTTCAGGAGGGAAGTTATATGAGTACAATGGGTACGTTTTCAGGCAGAAGATTTGATCCCCTGATGATGACGCCGGAGGACGTTGTCCTGGAGGATATTGCCCACGCCCTGAGTCTTCTGTGCCGGGGCGGAGGACAGCTGAAGTATTTTTATTCTGTGGGACAGCACTGTATAAACTGTATGAAAGAAGCAGAAGCGAGAGGCTGGTCCACAAGGATGCAGCTGGCCTGCCTTCTTCATGACGCCAGCGAGGCGTATATTTCAGATATCATAAGGCCGGTCAAGGTACATCTGTCCAATTATATGGAGATAGAAGAACACATAATGGATAAGATCTGGCAGCGGTTCGGCCTGGATGATCTGACGGAAGAGGA
>CALWGI010000012.1 GCA_944380045.1 uncultured Blautia sp. | reverse complement strand
ACCGGAAGAGCGACCTTATGTGGGAAAAAATCTCCGGAAGGAAGCGCCGGAAGAAAAAAGATTATGGCAAAAGAAGCGAAGACGAACGCGATGAGGATGCTTGAGAGGCAGAAGATACCATACGAAGCGTTGACATATGAATGCGATGAGTTTATTGACGGAATCCATTGCGCCGATCTGACCGGCGCTCCCTATGAGCAGTCTTTCAAGACTCTGGTTATGGAAGGCAAAAGCGGAGGGTACTATGTGTTTGTGGTTCCGATCCAAAAGGAGGTGGACCGCAAGGCGGCGGCGAAGGCTGTGGGAGAAAAAACAGTAGATATGATCCATGTGAAGGATATTCTGAAAATTACTGGCTATGTGCGGGGAGGCTGCAGCCCGGTGGGCATGAAGAAACCGTATCCGGTGGTCTTCGATGCATCGGCGGGAAATTTTCAGGAGATTTATGTGAGCGGCGGGCGGATCGGCCTGACTTTAAAGGTGCCTTTGGACGGCCTTCTTAAGATCACCAACGGAAAAATGGCAGACATCACTGCAAAGTGATGTCTGCCATTTGCTATATGCGCCGGATAAAGGATCAGTTGTCTTCGGCATCTTCTTCGCTGACCTGGTAAACGTGACGTTTCTTGGCCATTTCGTCACTTGCCAGATATTCGTCATAAGTAGTGATCTTATCGATCAGCTTGCCGTCGGGAAGGATTTCCATGATCCTGTTTGCGGTGGTCTGTACGAACTGATGGTCATGGGAGGTGAAAAGGATGACTCCCGGGAATTTGATCAGTCCGTTGTTCAGCGCGGTGATCGATTCCATATCCAGATGGTTGGTAGGTTCGTCAAGAAGCAGGATATTCGCGCCGGAGATCATCATTTTGGAAAGAAGACAGCGTACTTTTTCGCCTCCGGAGAGCACCCGGACTTTTTTCACTCCGTCCTCGCCGGGGAAGAGCATACGTCCCAGGAAACCGCGGACATAGGTAGCGTCTTTGATCTCGGAATACTGGGTCAGCCAGTCGGTGATGGTCAGATCGTTGTCGAATTCCTGTGTATTGTCCTTGGGGAAATAGGCCTGGGAAGTAGTAACTCCCCATTTATAATTTCCTTCATCCGGTTCCAGTTCTCCCATAAGGATTCGGAAGAAGGTGGTGATCGCCTGTTCGTTGGCGCCTACAAATGCAACCTTATCGTTATGGCCAAGGGTAAAGGAGATGTTGTCCAGGACTTTCACTCCGTCAATGGTCTTGGAAAGATTTTCCACCATCAGGACTTCGTTTCCGATCTCACGGTTGGGACGGAAATCAATATACGGATATTTACGGCTGGAGGGCCGCATTTCATCCAGCTGGATTTTTTCCAGGGCGCGTTTTCTGGAAGTGGCCTGACGGGATTTGGACGCATTGGCGCTGAACCGGGAAATGAATTCCTGCAGTTCTTTGATCTTTTCTTCTTTCTTTTTGTTGGCCTCTTTCATCTGTTTGATGAGCAGCTGGCTGGATTCGAACCAGAAGTCGTAGTTTCCGGCGTACAGCTGGATCTTGCCATAATCAATATCGGCGGTATGTGTGCAGACCTTGTTGAGGAAATAACGGTCATGGGAAACCACAATAATCGTGTTGTCGAAATTGATGAGGAACTCCTCGAGCCATTCGATCGCCGGAAGATCCAGGTGGTTGGTGGGCTCGTCCAGAAGGAGAATATCCGGATTGCCGAAAAGAGCCTGGGCCAGGAGAACCTTGACTTTCTGGCTGCCTGTAAGTTCAGACATCTGCATATAGTGCAGATCTGTTTCGATACCCAGTCCGTTAAGGAGGGTGGCGGCGTCGGATTCTGCCTCCCAGCCGTTCATCTCCGCGAATTCTCCCTCCAGCTCGCTGGCGCGGATACCGTCTTCGTCAGTGAAATCCTCCTTGGCGTAGATCGCTTCTTTTTCCTTCATTATTTCATAGAGCCTTGCGTTGCCCATGATCACAGTATCCAGTACAGGATAAGAATCATACTTAAAATGGTCCTGCTGCAGGAAAGAAAGACGCTGTCCGGGGGTGATGGCGATTTCTCCCTTGGTAGGTTCCAGTTGTCCGGAAAGGATCTTCAGGAAAGTGGACTTGCCGGCGCCGTTGGCTCCGATCAGACCATAGCAGTTGCCTTCTGTGAATTTGATGTTTACATCCTCGAAGAGAGCTTTTTTGCCCACTCTCAGTGTAATATTATTTGCTGAAATCATAAGATACCTCTTTTCTTCGTTATGGTTTCGTTTTTTCGTTGTGATCTGCCGTTTACACAGCTCAATCCCCATTGTACCGTAAAGCTGGGATTTTGCAAGAGTTATTTCTTGAAAAATGCGGAGAATACTGATATAATCCTGTCTCAAAAGGAAAAATCACAGGTGATTTGTATTATTTTACAGAAAGGCAGGGAGTGTAATGACAGAAATTGTGGACATACTGACCGGACTGATGACGGATAATTTATGGGCGGCTCCTGTATTGAGCCTCCTGGCAGGAGTTATTACCTCGTTTACCCCGTGTTCCCTGGCGTCTGTGCCCATGCTGCTGGCATGCGTGGGAGCGGTGGGCGCCGACAGAAAAAAATCAGTACGCCTTTCCTTTGCGATGGCGGCGGGAATGGCGGTTACTTTCGGCGTGTTTGGATCAGTGGCGTCTTTTATCGGACACAGAATGCACGAAGCGGGGCACTGGTGGACAATACTGATGGGGATCCTGATGGTGTTTATGGCGCTTCAGGTTTTTGGAATAGTCAATATTATTCCTCATATTCACCTGTCAAAATACGGAACAAAAAAAGGGTACGCAGGAGCGTTTTTGACCGGCGCGCTGAGCGGCGTGTTTGCCTCCCACTGCGCAATACCGGTAATGATCGCGCTGCTCGCCCTGGTGGCGGAGCTGGGCCGGAACGCATGGTGGGGCGTACTTCTCATGGTACTTTATGCGGCGGGACACAGTCTGCTTCTCATCGCGACCGGAATCGGATATGGTTATATAGAAAGAATAGCCTCCGATCCGTCCTGTAAAAAAGCCGGGACATGGCTGAGAAGAGTGCTTGGCGCCGTTATTCTGGCGGTTGGTTTTTTGTTGATATTTGGGGAAAAATGATGGTCTGTATTTGCGAAAAACATTGAATTTTTACAAAGATACTGCTATAATATGGCTGTGATTTTTATGGAAGGTGTTTTACAAAGCGAAAAAGAAGTGCGGAGGATTTTAAAGCAGTTAGAAGGATTATTTGAGACAGTAGAGAGAGGACATAAGAGATATGTTGATTACAAGAGAATGCGACTATGCAGTTAGAGTAATCCGTGCGTTATCGGGGGTAGAAAGATTAAGTGTAAACGATATTTGCGAAAGGGAAGCGATCACGGCGCCTTTCGCTTATAAAATTCTGAAAAAGCTTCAGAAGGCGGATATTGTGAAAGGATTCCGGGGAGTTCACGGGGGATACTCCCTGAACAGGGATCTTTCCGAACTTCGTCTTTACGATGTATATACTGCGATCGATCCTGATATGAGGATCATAGAATGCCTGGATCCGGATTACGACTGTGCCAGAGACGGGGGGAACGGAACCATCTGTCTTGTGCACAGAGAGCTTGCTCAGATCCAGAACGAATTGTGGAAACTTCTGCAAAGAAAAACTCTGAAGGAAATCATGGAATCCTGATGAGCCTGACGCAGAAGAAGAAGTCAGTGCGGTCCGCCGGCTGCTGTACATGCAGGAAAAAGCGGCGGAACGCCTTTTTTGTATGCAAATAGATACAAAAAAAAGGCAATCTGATTGGACAATATCCGGATTATATGGTATAATCATTAACGGAATTTTAGACCGGACTGCGGTCTAGAAATAATTTTTTCATCAAACCTTTAAGGAGGAAAAGAAAACTATGGCAAGAAAGATGAAAACCATGGATGGTAATCATGCAGCCGCTCATGCATCATATGCTTTTTCTGATGTAGCTGCGATTTACCCGATCACCCCCTCCTCTGTTATGGCGGAAGCCACAGACGAGTGGGCAACCCAGGGAAGAAAGAACATCTTCGGACATGAAGTACAGGTAACAGAGATGCAGTCTGAGGCTGGTGCAGCCGGTGCAGTTCACGGTTCTCTCGCAGCAGGCGCGCTTACCACTACCTATACCGCATCCCAGGGTCTTCTTCTGATGATCCCGAACCTTTACAAAATTGCCGGTGAGCAGCTTCCGGGCGTTATCAACGTATCTGCCCGTGCGCTGGCTTCTCACGCACTTTCCATTTTCGGAGATCATTCCGACGTTATGGCCTGTCGTCAGACCGGATGCGCAATGCTCTGCGAATCCTCTGTTCAGGAAGTTATGGACCTGACACCTGTTGCTCATCTGTCAGCGATCAAGGGTAAAGTTCCGTTCATCAACTTCTTCGACGGTTTCCGTACATCACACGAGATCCAGAAGATCGAGACATGGGATTATGAGGATCTGAAAGACATGGCTGATATGGATGCCATCGCTGAATTCCGTAAACATGCCCTGAATCCCAATCATCCCTGCCAGAGAGGATCCGCTCAGAATCCGGATATCTTCTTCCAGGCAAGAGAAGCATGTAACCCGTACTATGACGCTCTTCCGGCAGTAGTACAGAGCTACATGGACAAAGTAAACGAGAAGATCGGCACAGACTACAAACTGTTCAACTATTACGGAGCTGCAGACGCAGAGCACGTGATCGTTGCAATGGGTTCTGTAAATGATACTATCGAAGAGACCATCGATTATCTGATGGCAGCAGGAAAGAAAGTCGGCGTTGTCAAAGTACGTCTTTACAGACCGTTCTGCGCACAGGCCCTGATCGATGCGATTCCGGAATCTGTAAAACAGATCACTGTTCTTGACAGAACAAAAGAGCCGGGCGCTCTGGGCGAGCCGCTGTATCTGGATGTTGTAGCTGCTCTGAAAGATACGAAGTTCAAAGATGTTCCGGTATTCTCCGGACGTTACGGACTTGGTTCCAAAGACACTACACCGGCTCAGATCGTTGCTGTTTACAACAACACTGACAAAGAGAAATTTACTGTTGGTATCGTGGATGACGTTACAAACCTTTCCCTGGAGACAGGAGAAGCTATCGTGACAACTCCGGAAGGAACTACCAACTGCAAGTTCTGGGGACTTGGCGCTGACGGTACTGTTGGTGCGAACAAGAACTCCATCAAGATCATCGGCGATAACACTGACATGTACGCTCAGGCTTACTTTGACTATGACTCCAAGAAGTCCGGCGGCGTTACCATGTCCCACCTTCGTTTCGGTAAGAAACCGATCAAATCTACATACCTGATCCACAAAGCTGACTTTGTAGCATGCCATAATCCTTCTTATGTGAATAAGTACAACATGGTTCAGGAACTGGTAGACGGAGGTACATTCCTTCTGAACTGTCCGTGGGATATGGAAGGTCTTGAGAAACATCTTCCGGGACAGGTGAAGGCGTTTATCGCAAACCACAACATCAAGTTCTACACCATCGACGGCGTTAAGATCGGTATCGAGACCGGCATGGGACCGACACGTATCAATACGATCCTGCAGTCCGCATTCTTCAAACTTACCGGAATCATTCCGGAGGACAAGGCGATCGAGCTGATGAAGGCTGCTGCAAAGGCTACTTACGGACGTAAGGGCGACGACGTTGTTCAGAAGAACTGGGCAGCTATCGATGCCGGCGCTAAGCAGGTTCACGAAGTTGAAGTTCCGGAGAGCTGGAAGAACGCAGAAGACGAAGGCCTGTTCATGGCTCACGCAGAAGGCGGAAGACAGGATGTTGTTGATTTCGTAAACAATATCCAGTCCAAAGTAAACGCTCAGGAAGGAAATACCCTGCCTGTATCCGCATTTACCGCTTATGTTGACGGTACAACTCCCTCCGGTTCCTCCGCATACGAGAAACGTGGAATCGCCGTTAACATCCCGGTATGGCAGCCGGAGAACTGTATCCAGTGTAACCGCTGCGCATATGTGTGCCCGCATGCCGCTATCCGTCCTGTAGCTCTTACAGAAGAGGAAGCTGCAAACGCACCGGAAGGCATGAATGTTCTGCCGATGACCGGTATGAAAGAATATAAGTTCACTATGACTGTTTCCGCATACGACTGTACAGGCTGCGGTTCCTGTGCGAATGTCTGCCCGGGCAAGAAGGGTGCGAAAGCTCTTGCCATGGAGAATATGGAAGCAAACGCAGGCGAGCAGAAATACTTCGATTACGGCGTATCTCTTCCGGTTAAGGAAGACGTTATCGCAAAATTCAAAGAGACTACTGTCAAGGGCAGCCAGTTCAAGCAGCCGCTGCTTGAGTTCTCAGGCGCCTGCGCAGGATGCGGTGAGACTCCGTACGCAAAACTGATCACCCAGCTCTTCGGTGACAGAATGTACATTGCAAACGCAACAGGATGTTCCTCCATCTGGGGTAACTCCTCACCGTCCACACCTTACACTGTAAACGCCAAGGGACAGGGTCCGGCATGGTCCAACTCTCTGTTCGAGGATAACGCAGAGTTCGGTTACGGTATGCTTCTCGCGCAGAAAGCGATCCGTGACGGTCTGAAAGAAAAAGTAGAAGCCCTTGTAGCATCCACAGATAAAGAGGATGTTAAGGCAGCCGGCCAGGAATGGCTGGATACCTTCTCCGTAGGCGCAACCAACGGCGCGGCTACAGACAAACTTGTAGCAGCTCTTGAGGCATGCGGATGCGAAGCAGGCAAAGAGATTCTTGAGCAGAAAGATTTCCTGTCCAAGAAGTCCCAGTGGATCTTCGGTGGTGACGGATGGGCTTACGATATCGGATTCGGCGGCGTTGACCATGTTCTCGCAAGCGGACGCGACATCAACGTTATGGTATTCGATACAGAGGTTTACTCCAACACTGGCGGACAGTCCTCCAAGGCTACACCTACCGGTGCGATCGCTCAGTTCGCAGCAGGCGGTAAAGAAGTGAAGAAGAAAGATATGGCTTCTATCGCTATGAGCTACGGCTATGTATATGTTGCTCAGATCTCCATGGGCGCTGACTTCAACCAGACTGTGAAAGCTCTGGCAGAGGCAGAGGCATATCCGGGTCCGTCCCTGATCATTGCTTATGCTCCGTGTATCAACCATGGTATCAAGAAGGGTATGTCCAAGGCTCAGACAGAGGAAGAGCTGGCTGTTAAGTGCGGATACTGGCACAACTTCCGGTTCAACCCGGCGGCAGAGAACAAGTTCACTCTGGATTCCAAGGCACCGGATATGGACAACTATCAGGATTTCCTTGACGGAGAAGTTCGTTACAATTCTCTGAAACGTCAGAATCCGGAAAAGGCCGCAAGACTGTTTGCTAAGAATGAATCTGAAGCAAAAGAAAGATATGATTACCTGAGCAAACTTACCGCTCTTTATGGAAAAGAAGATTAAGTTCTGACAGGGAGCCGCGGTACATCCGTACCGCGGCTTTTTTGATACTTTCGCTGATTTAGAAGGAATTATGAGTAGAAGATTTTTATTAAACAGGCAGAGAAGAAATTTTTATGCGGCATATACGCTGGTATTTGCAATACTGGCGCTGATCCTGTACCTGCATTTTTATCTGAACGGAAAATCACTGATATGGAGCCATGACGGCGTTCCCCAGCATCTGAACGCCCTGGCGTATTACGGCGAATATTTAAGAGATATCCTGAAATCCATATTTATAGATCATGATCCGGCAATCCCCATGTGGGATATGAATATCGGATACGGATCGGATATTCTGACGACGCTTCACTATTATGTGATCGGCGATCCCCTGACTCTGCTCTCCGTATTTGTACCGGCGGAACATACCGAGACTCTCTATGAATTGCTGATATTTCTGCGGATCTATCTGGCTGGGATCGCGTTTTCCAGGTATTGTTTTTATCACGAAAATTCCGGACAGGCCGTATTTCTCGGCGTCTTTATCTATATTTTTGCGGGATGGACGATCTACGCATCCATGAAACATCCGTATTTCGCCAACCCTATGATTTATCTTCCCCTGGTGCTTATGGGAATCGATAAGATATACAGAAAAGAGAAACCATATGTTTTTATCTGGTCTGTAACACTGGCGGGAGTTTCCAACTTTTATTTTTTCTATATGATCGGGATATTCATGGTGCTGTATGCTGCCTTTGAATATTTTCATATGTTTGAGAAGCGCTCTCTGAAAGATATCGGGAGATGGCTTGCCGTATTTGCCGTTTATTCTCTGATCGCAGTGATGATGGCGGCGGTTGTCCTTCTGCCGGTGCTGATCCCGCTTTTCGGGACACAGCGATTCCAGGCGGAGAATTATGTTCCTCTCCTGTATGACCGGGTTTACTATGAGAAATATCTTGGCTGCCTCATCGGGGAAAACATGATCCAGTGGGGAGTGGCGGGATACTCTGCCGCTGCTATGGCAGGCGTGTTTGTTCTGTTTGCCAAAAAGAAAAAGTTTACAAGCCTGAAAGCAGGATTCCTTCTTCTGAATATTTTCCTGCTGATCCCTTTTGCCGGCCATGTCCTGAACGGTTTTTCCTATGTATCCAACCGCTGGATATGGGCCTATGGAATGATGGTCGCCTATATCTGTGTGAAAACATACCCGGATCTTTTTACACTTACCATAAAAGAGAAACGGCGGATATTCGTAATGACGCTTCTCTACAGCGTGGTGGCTCTGTTCTGGCAGGTGTCCAGAACAGAACGGAATATGATGGCTGTGCTGATCCTGATATCCACATCCGCGGTTGTGCTCTGCTTCGGAAGCGTGTACGTCCGCAGGAGAAGTCTCTGTATTCTTCTCGGAGGACTGACAACGGCGGGGATTCTTCTCAACATCAGTTATCAGTATTCGCTGGAAAAGGATTATCTTTCTGAATTTGCAGATCAGGGAGAGGCTGTGGAAAAGCTGGAATCAGGTACGGATCTTGCTGTGTTGGATACAGGAGATGATTCGCTTTACCGCTACGATCAGCTTGACGCTCTCTCCTGCGACAATTCCTCCATGTATATGGGGACCAACGGAACTTCCTATTATTTCAGTGTGGCAAGCGGAAGTATCGGAACCTTTTTTGACGAGATGTATCTGAATACGCCCTGGGAACAGCATTATGAGAATCTGGACGGACGTACGATCCTGGACCGCCTTGCTTCTGTGAAGTATTTTGTGATCAAAAACGAAGAAAACCAGTATCTTCCCTATGGATATCAGTGGCTGTCAGGGACGGCGGAAAAGAACGGAAAGACTTATGAGGCCTACAGGTGCCAGGATGCGCTTCCGGTGGGGTATACCTATGATTCTTATATTTCCCGTGAAGCGTATGAGAAAATGAGCGTGACAGAAAAACAACAGGCCCTTCTTCAGGGAGTTGTTCTCGAAGAGAGCAGCCTTCCGGAAACAGAAACGGAATTCACCGATCAGGAACTCTCTTATACTGTGACAGAAGGGAGAGGATGCCGGCTGGAGGACGGGAAGATCACTGTTACAGAAGAGGGCGCGAAGCTGAAACTGTCTTTCCAGGGGATGGAAGAGAGCGAGACTTATCTGATCACGGAAGGGCTGGATTATGACGCTCTTTCTCCCAGAGAACTCGTCAGCGATAAAAGCTGGGATAAAATGACGCGCTATGAGAAGAATCAGGTACTTGAGGAAGAAAGCCGCTGGCGTTACTGGAAAGAAAGCCAGGAGGCTTCCATTGAAGTGACCGGAGCTTTTCCGGACAAGAAAATCAAAATATACACGGACAGATATAACGCGTACAGCGGAAAACATAATTTTCTCTGCAATGAGGGATATAGCCGGAAACCGATACACACGGTTACACTGACCTTTGAAAATACGGGGATTTATACCTTTGACACACTGAAAATCGTAAGCCAGCCGGTGGAAGAGATCGGGCAGCAGACAAGGGACCTGGCGAAAAATGTTCTCACAGACATTCACACGGATACCAATTCCCTTACCGGAAGCATCACTCTTTCAAAGCCGAAGGCGCTGCTTATTTCTCTTCCTTACAGTGAAGGATTCCGCGCATATGTGGACGGCGAGGAGGCAGAGCTTCTGGAAGCCAATACCATGTATATGGCTCTGGAACTGGAAGAAGGAGAGCATGAGATCCGACTGGTTTACTGTACGCCGTATCTGAAAGCAGGGGCCTGCTTGACTTTGGCCGGAGCGGTGTGTTACATTTGTCTGGTATCTTTTAATCACAGAAATAAAAAGAAAAAGAGGATACAGCGGCAATGAAAAAAATGAAAGATCTGATCCTGAGATTTTACGCGAATGATGTGCTGCGCTATGTGTTTTTCGGCGGATGCACCACTATGGTCAATCTTGTAACCTTTTTTGTTTTGCGGCAGTGCAAAGTGGAACTGAACACTGCCAATGTGATATCCATCATTACGGCTATTCTGTTTGCCTATGTGGTAAATTCCAGATTTGTTTTTCATGATAACTGCAGGACACTGAAAGATCATTTCCGTCCGTTCTGCAAGTTCATCAGCGCGAGACTGGCGACAATGGTGGTGGAAGTAGGCGGCGTATGGCTTCTGGTTGAGGTTATGGGCATGTACGATATGCTGGGGAAATTTCTGACGCAGTTTATCGTGCTCGTGCTGAACTATATTTTCAGTAAGTTTTTTGTGTTCACTACGGGAAAAAAGAAAGGGAAAGCGTCATGACATTTGAAGAAATAATAAATAAAATCCGGCCGGCAGACCGGGAAGCAATGGAAAACGCGCAGAAAAGATGGAACAGTATCGCGAAACCGCTCCATTCCCTGGGTAAAATGGAAACTCTGGTGATCCGGATCGCCGGGATCACGGGAAGCGCTGATATTGATATCCGCAAAAAAGCGCTGGTGGCCATGTGCGCGGACAACGGCGTTGTGGAGGAAGGAGTTACCCAGACAGGACAGGAGGTTACAGCTATCGTTGCCGAGAACTTCCTTTCCGGAGATACTTCCGCCTGCGTGATGTGCAGACAGTGCGGCACAGACGTATATCCTGTTGATGTGGGCATGGCCGTGGATACAAAGGTCTCCAAAGAGTTCAAAGTGATGTACGGCACACATAATATGACGAAAGGTCCGGCAATGTCCCGGGAAGATGCGGTGAAGGCCATAGAGGCCGGTATGGAAATGGCGCGGCGCCTGAAGGAAGAAGGATATGGTATCCTGGCAACCGGAGAGATGGGGATCGGAAATACCACGACAAGCAGCGCCGTGGCGGCGGTTCTCCTGGACCGCCCGGTGGAAGAGATGACAGGCCGTGGCGCCGGTCTCTCCAGCGAAGGCCTTCAGAGGAAGATCAATGCCATAAAAACCGCTATCCGTATAAACGCGCCGGATCCCTCCGATCCGGTGGATGTGCTGGCCAAAGTGGGCGGTCTGGATATCGCCGGGCTGGCAGGAGTGTTCCTTGGAGGAGCGGCGTACCGTATCCCGGTGGTCATGGACGGATTTATTTCCTGCGCGGCGGCGCTGGCGGCACAGAGGATCTGTCCCCAGGCGTCGGATTATATGATCGCGTCCCATGTATCAAAAGAGCCGGCGGCGGAGCTGATCCTGAAAGCCCTGGGCAAAGAAGCGGTGATCCACGGAGATATGTGTCTGGGCGAAGGAAGCGGCGCCGTAGCGCTGTTCCCCTTCCTTGACATGGGGATCGCCGTCTATGAATCCATGAGCACTTTTGAAGATATCAAAGTGGACCAGTATGAGGAGCTTGTATAAATGATGATCCTTGTAACAGGAGGCAGCGGCAGCGGTAAATCGGCTTTTGCCGAAAACTGCGTTGTCTCTCTTGGCAGTGAGAAAAGAATCTATATCGCCACCATGTATCCTTATGACGGGGAAAGCCGTAAAAGAGTAAAACGGCACAGAAAAATGCGTGCCGGCAAAGGCTTTGACACATTGGAATGCTATACCGGGCTTTCCGGCGTACATGTGCCGGAAGGATGCACCGTGCTTCTGGAATGCATGTCCAATCTTGTGGCAAACGAAATGTTCCGGGAAGAGGGCGCCCACGAAAGAACTTATGATGAGATCACAAAAGGGATCCTTCATCTGAAAGAACAGGCGGCGCATCTGATCGTGGTGACGAACGAGATTTTTTCTGAGGCCGTGTGCTATCAGGGAGACACGGAGGAATACCGGCGCTGTCTGGGAAATATAAATCAGTTTCTTGCCGGCCAGTCGGATCAGGCGGCGGAGGTTGTCTACGGGATTCCCGTATACTTTAAAAAGAGTACAGAGATACCGAAGATAACCGGTGAAGAAAAGACAGATGGGGGAAAATTATGAAAAGTCTGTGGAACAGTTTTAAGATCGCTTTTTCCATGTTTTCCAAAATCCCCATGCCCCAGGCGGAATGGACGAAGGAAAATATGAAGTATATGTTCTGTTTTTTTCCTTTCATCGGCCTGGTGACAGGGGCTGTATTTACAGCCGTTGCTCTCGCCGCATCTTTTCTGGGATTCGACGGCGTTTTCCGCGCGGCCCTGCTGGTGATGATCCCCGTGCTGATAACGGGCGGGATCCATGTGGACGGGCTTCTGGATACGGCGGACGCCTTAAGTTCCTGGCAGGAGAGAGAACGCCGTCTGGAAATCCTGAAAGACTCCCATGCAGGGGCTTTTGCGGTGATCACAGGATGTGTTTATTTCATCTGCTGTTTTGGCGCGTACAGCCAGATCGGGGGGAATATAAAATCAGTACTGATCGTTTCACTGATTTTCGCAGTGTCCCGATGCTTTTCCGGACTGGGGGTAATGACTCTGCCAAAGGCGAAAGAAAGCGGGACGGTAGCGGAATTTTCCCGAAAGGCGGAAGAGATCACGGTACGGAATGTTCTGATCTGTTTTCTGGTGATACTGGCGGCGGCGATGGTTCTGGTCCATCCCGTCCTTGGAAGCGCGGCTTTTGTTTCAGCCCTTTTGATTTTTTTGTATTACAGACATACGGCTCTGAAATATTTCGGAGGAACCACGGGAGACCTGTCCGGATTCTTTCTCTGTCTCTGCGAGGCGGGTGCTGCGGTGGTGACGGCGGTACTGACGGCGGTACTGTTTTAGGAACGCCGGAAATCATGTATGAAAACTATAAGCCGGCGGTCTGACTTATTTTGACAGGATATTTTGAAGTGAGGGAATCGGAAAATGGAGATGATCATTGGAGGGGCTTTTCAGGGAAAAGCTTCTTACGCGGAGAAAATGTACCCGGGTATCCGGTGGAAAAAAGGAGCGGAGCTTTCCGCTGAAGAACTGTTCTGCGCCGAAGGCGTTCTTGGTTTCCACGAATTTATCCGCAGGGAAATGCAGGCGGAAAGGGATACGGAGAATCTGGCGGAAGAACTGATCCGGAGAAATCCCGGGATCATCCTTGTGTCGGACGAGGTGGGATACGGAGTGGTTCCGGTTGACGCTTTTGACAGAGCCTACCGGGAAAGAGTGGGGCGCATCTGTACAGAACTGGCTGCTTTCAGCCAAAAAGTAACCCGCGTGATATGCGGAGCAGGGATGGTGATCAAAGATGTTTAAAATCTGGCTGATACGTCACGGGATGACGGCGGGGAATCTGAAGGGAAGATATATTGGAAAAACAGACGAGCATCTCTGCGAACAGGGCAGGAAGGCCCTCTCGGAACTTTCCTATCCGGAACCGGACGAAATATTTGTAAGCCCCATGATCCGCTGCAGAGAAACAGCGGAGATCCTGTTTCCGGGAAAACGTTTCCGCATCATTGACCAGCTCGCGGAGACGGACTTCGGTGATTTTGAGAATAAAAACTACAGAGAGCTTGCAGGCAACCCGCAGTATCAGCAGTGGGTGGACAGCGGTGGAAATCTGCCCTTTCCCGGGGGAGAAAGCAGAGAAGAATTCCGCAGGAGGACTCTGGAAGGGTTTCAGCGTGTGCTCACAGCCTGCGCGCGGGAAAATAAAGGCTCCGCGGCGGTGATCGCCCATGGGGGAACGATCATGACGCTTATGGAAGCCTTCGGATATCCACGGAGAGATTTTTACAGCTGGCATGTAAAAAACGGACATTGCTATCTGGTAGAGACGGACCTTAAGCTCTGGCAGTCCGGGAGACAGATACTGGAAGTCAGAGAAGAAATCTAGGAACAGGAATATTGTAAAAAAGAAAGAAGAAAATATCTGATTCTTTGGGAAACGGATATTTTCTCTTTTTTTATTTTGACAATACAAAATTTTTTTGAAAACAAAAATAATTTTGTATTTTACTATTGAAAAAGGGATGTAAGTATGGTACATTAATAGTATAAAATTCCCAAAAGAAACAGGGGAAGTGCGCCTGAAATTATATGATTTTTACAAGAAAAGGAGGATGACATATGCGGATAATCGGAAACGGCAGGATGATCACAAGAGACGCTTCCAACACCTTTATTGAGAACGGTGCGGTGGCTATGGACGGAAGCGTGATCGTTCAGACAGGAACTACGGAAGAGGTCAGGAAAGCTTATCCTGACGCAGAGTTCATCGACGCAAAAGGCGGAGTGATCATGCCGGCGT
Organism: uncultured Blautia sp.; assembly: GCA_944380045.1. Classification (GTDB taxonomy): domain Bacteria; phylum Bacillota; class Clostridia; order Lachnospirales; family Lachnospiraceae; genus Blautia_A. The sequence goes on along the minus strand of CALWGI010000012.1, from coordinate 11,816 downwards.
TTATCAACGCCCACGAGCACATCTACAGCGCTTTTGCCAGAGGACTGAGTATCAAAGGCTATAATCCACAGGGATTCCTGGATATCCTGGACGGGCAGTGGTGGACCATTGACCGGCACCTGACGCTGGAGCAGACGAAGCTTTCCGCTTACGCCACCTACATTGATTCCATCAAAAACGGCGTAACTACTGTATTCGACCATCACGCCAGCTTCGGGCATATCACAGGTTCTCTGAACGCCATTGAGGAGGCCGCGCGGGATCTTGGCATCCGTACCTGTCTCTGCTATGAGATCTCAGACAGGGACGGAATGGACAAATCAAAAGAATCTGTAATGGAAAACGTAAACTTTATCAAACACGCCCTTGCGGACGACAGCGATATGCTCGCCGCAATGATGGGCATGCACGCATCCTTCACGATCTCCGATGAAACCATGGAGCTCTGCAATGAGCTGAAGCCGGAGGGCGTGGGATATCATATCCATGTGGCCGAGGGGATTTATGACCTCCACCAGTGTCTGAAGGAGCACGGCAAGAGGATCGTTGACCGCCTGTACGACTGGAACATCCTGGGACCGAAGACCCTTCTGGGACACTGCATCTATATTAACGAGCACGAAATGGATCTGATCAAAGATACGGACACCATGGTAGTGCATAATCCGGAATCCAACATGGGCAACGCCTGCGGATGCCCGCCGACCATGGCGCTGGTACATAAGGGAATCGTTACCGGCCTGGGAACAGACGGCTACACCCACGACATGATGGAATCCTGGAAAGTGGCCAATATTCTCCACAAGCATCATCTCTGCGATCCCAACGCGGCCTGGGGCGAGGTTCCCCAGATGCTCTTCGAGGGGAACAGGACGATCGCGAACCGTTACTTTAAGAAGAAACTGGGCGTACTGGAACCGGGAGCGGCCGCGGATGTGATCGTGATCGACTATGATCCGCTGACTCCCATGAGAGCGGACAACACCAACGGACACCTTCTGTTCGGCGTGAACGGCAGCATGGTGCAGACCACTGTCTGCAACGGCGAAGTGCTGATGAAGGACAGAGAACTTCTGGTATGCGACGAGGCGAAGATCATGGCGGACTGCCGTCAGGCGGCAAAAGAGCTTGCGGACGACATCAATTCCGGAAAATAAGGAGGATATTATGAGCGAAAAAATGACCTGTATGCCTTTCGGGCAGCTGATGGACTGGGTTCTCACCGAGCATGGGACCAGAGGCACCGTATTCGGCGTACACAGATCCTATAAGGCCGATCCGGCCAGAAATATGGAGATCTTCGGAAGGAATCTGGAGACTCCCATCGGACCTGCGGCAGGTCCCAATACGCAGCTTGCACAGAATATAGCGGCATCCTACTTTGCGGGAGCGCGTTTCTTTGAGCTGAAGACTGTGCAGAAGATGGACGGCGACGAGCTTGCCGCCTGTATCAACCGTCCCTGTATTCTTGCGGAAGACGAATGTTATAACTGTGAGTGGTCCACAGAGCTTTATGTTCCCCAGGCTATGGGAGAATATATCAAAGCCTGGTTTATGCTCCATGTGATGGCTAAGGAGTTCGGACTGGGATCAGCCGACGGCTTCCAGTTTAATATCTCCGTGGGTTACGACCTGGCGGGAATTAAAGAAGAGAAGATCGACACCTTCATCGAAAGCATGAAGGAAGCGAAGGATACGGAAGTATTCCGGGGGTGCCGCCAGTGGCTCCTGGATCATCTGGACAGATTTAAAAACGTGACCAGAGAGGATATTGAGGCGATCCCTTCCAATATCTGCAATTCCGCCACGATATCCACGCTTCACGGATGTCCGCCCAATGAGATCGAGAGCATTGCCAACCACCTGTATAAAGAGAAGCACCTGAATACTTTTATCAAGTGTAATCCTACGCTTCTGGGTTATGAATTCGCCAGAAAGACCATGGACGATATGGGTTACGATTATATGAAGTTCGGAGATTTCCACTTCCTGGACGACCTCCAGTACAAAGACGCCATACCCATGTTCCGACGACTGATGGCGCTGGCTGATGAGCTGGGTCTTGCCTTCGGTGTGAAGATCACCAATACCTTCCCGGTGGACGTGACCAGAAACGAGCTTCCCAGTGAAGAAATGTATATGTCCGGGAAGGCCCTGTTCCCCCTGTCCATATCTCTGGCGGCGAAGTTGTCCCGGGAATTTGACGGGAAGCTCAGGATCGCTTACTCCGGCGGAGCGGATTATTTCAACATCGACCGGATCGTAGACTGCGGCGTATGGCCGGTAACGGTTGCCACAACGATCCTGAAAACAGGAGGCTACCAGAGATTTTCCCAGATGGCGGAAAAGATCATGGCCAAAGGCGTGAAGCCCTGGACGGGTATCGACGTGGACGCCCTGGAAAAACTGGCGGAAGACGCGAAGAAAGATAAACATCATTTAAAGAGCATCAAACCGCTTCCCAACCGGAAGAGCAGCGAGGAGGTTCCTCTTCTGAACTGCTATTTCGCGCCATGTCAGGAAGGATGTCCGATCCATCAGGATATTCCGGAATATATTTCTCTGGCAGGAAAGGGCGATTACGCGGGAGCTCTCAGGGTGATCCTGGATAAGAACGCACTCCCGTTTATCACAGGAACTCTCTGCGCCCACAACTGTATGTACAAGTGTACCAGAAACTTCTATGAGGAATCTGTAAATATCAGAGGAACGAAGCTTCTGGCGGCTGAGAAGGGTTACGACGCGGTGATCGGAGAGATCCGTCCGGGAGAAAGCATTGGAAAGAAAGTTGCAGTGGTGGGCGGAGGTCCGGCGGGAATCGCGGCGGCCTATTTCCTCGCGCGAGCAGGAGCCGCGGTAACCATCTTCGAAAAAGAGGCGAAACCGGGCGGCGTGATCCGCTATGTGATCCCCGGATTCCGTATTTCAGACGAGGCGATCGATAAAGATATTTCCTTCATTGAGAAAATGGGCGTGGAGATCCGCACCAATACAGAGATCACATCCGTGGCCGATGTTAAGGCGCAGGGCTACGACGCAGTGATCCTGGCAGTGGGAGCGAATAAACCGGGAACCCTGAAACTCGAGGAAGGGGAGACCGTAAACGCGCTTAAATTCCTTGCAGACTTCAAGGAAAAGAACGGCAAAGTGGATCTGGGCAGAAATGTTGTGGTGGTAGGCGGAGGAAATACCGCCATGGATACCGCCAGAGCCGCGAAGAGGACCGAAGGCGTGGAGAACGTATATCTGGTATACAGAAGAACGAAACGCTACATGCCTGCGGCGGAGGACGAGCTTCTGGAAGTTCTGGAAGAAGGCGTGGAGTTCAGGGAACTTCTCTCTCCCGTAAGTCTCAGAGACGGAAAACTCCTCTGCAGGAAGATGGTCCTGGGCGAGATGGACGCGTCCGGAAGAGCCGGCGTGACAGAAACGGAAGAGACCGTGGAAGTTCCGGCTGATACCGTGATCGTGGCTGTGGGCGAAAAAGTTCCCACCGAATTCTACCAGTCCATGGGCATGAATGTAAACGAGCGGGGCAAAGCGAAACTGAATCCGGAAACAATGGAATCCAGCGTGGATAACGTATATCTCATCGGAGACGGAGCAGGCGGAGCCGCCACGATCGTGGAAGCCATCCGTGACGCACAGAAGGCGGCAAAGGCCATTGTCGGAGAAAAGGTGGTTTCCGACCGCGCTGTGACAGGAACAGAGGAAGAATGCTACGGAAAGAAGGGCGTCCTCAGAGAAGAAAAAGACGCGGAATGCGAGGCGGAGAGATGTCTGAACTGCAGCAAAGTCTGTGAAAACTGTGTGGACGTATGTCCGAACCGTGCGAATATCTCCATTAAGGTTCCGGGAATGGATATGGCGCAGGTGATCCATGTGGACTACATGTGCAACGAGTGCGGCAACTGCCGGACCTTCTGTCCGTATGCAAGCGCGCCGTATAAAGATAAATTTACACTCTTTGCGAAGCCGGAGGATATGAATGAGAGCACCAACGACGGATTCGCGGTGGTCAACAGAGAAACCGGAGAGTGTAAGGTACGTTTCCTGGGCAGGATGTACGACTGCAGGCCGGACGATCCCAACGACGCGGTTCTGGAAGGACTGCGCAGACTGATCCTGGCAGTGATCAGGGATTACAGCTATCTGATCATGTAGAAATCTCAAAAATATGACGCCTGCAAAAGCGGGCATAAGAGGCGGGATCCGGAAAAACCGGATCCCTTTCAGAAAGGAGGCGGATCCTTCTTGTATACAATTACGGTAAACGGCAAAACTTATCAGGAAGAACAGGATATGAAGCTGCTCCGTTTTCTCCGGGATAAATGTCACCTGAAATCGGTGAAGGACGGATGCAGCGAGGGAGCGTGCGGCACCTGCCATGTCCTGATCGACGGAAAGGCAACGAAAGCATGCGTACCGAAGCTTTCAAAGCTGGAAGGGAAACAGATCCTGACCATTGAAGGATTTCCGGAGGAAGAGAAGGAGATTTTTGTCCGGGCTTTCGGAGAAGCGGGAGCCGTGCAGTGCGGTTTCTGTATTCCGGGCATGGTGATCAGCGCCAAAGGCCTGATAGACCAGAATCCGGATCCCACCAGGGCGGAGGCGGCCAATGCCATAAAGAACAACATCTGCCGGTGTACCGGCTATAAGAAGATCATTGACGGGATCCTTCTGGCGGCAAAATATAAAAGGGAAGGGCTTCCGCCTGAAAAAGAGTATGAGTGGAAGCTGGGAGAGAGGGTTCCCAGAGTGGATGTAAGGGAAAAAGTGCTGGGATACGGCGAATATCCGGACGATGTGGAAGTGGAGGGTATGATCTACGGAAGCGCTGTCCGCTCCAGGTATCCGAGAGCCCTTGTAAAAGCTGTACACACAGAGAAAGCCAAAGCGCTTCCCGGAGTAGTCGCGGTGTTTACCGCAGAAGATATCCCGGGAGACGTGAAGGTGGGACATCTGAAACAGGACTGGGACGGTATGATCCCGGTGGGAAAGATCACCCATTATCTGGGCGACGCCATCGCCCTTGTGGCCGCTGAGACGCCGGAGATCCTGGAAGAGGCCAAAACTCTTGTGGAAGTGGAATACGAAGAACTGGAAATGGTCCGGGATCCATGGGAGGCCATGAAGGAAAACGCGCCCAAAGTACACAGCGACGGCAATCTGATGGCGCACTGGCATGTGCACAGAGGAGACGCCGATGAGGCGATCCGTAATTCCGCTCATGTGCTGACGGAGAAATTCCATACTCCCTGGACGGAACATGCTTTTCTGGAACCGGAATGCGCGGTGGCAATGCCGGACGGAGAGGACGGAGTCCTTATATATTCAGCAGATCAGGGCGTTTACGACACCCAGCATGAATGCATGATGCTCCTGGGCCTTCCCGCAGAGAAGGTGAAAGTCCGCAACAAGCTGGTTGGCGGCGGTTTCGGAGGAAAAGAGGATGTGACCGTTCAGCATCACGCAGCCATGATCGCCTATCTTACAAAACGTCCGGTGAAGGTGAAGCTTACCAGGGCGGAGAGTATCCTGATTCATCCCAAGCGTCATCCCATGGATATGGAATTCACCATGGGCTGTGATGAGAACGGCATTATACAGGGGGTCAAAGCTACTGTGATCGCCGATACAGGGGCGTATGCTTCGCTGGGCGGCCCGGTGCTGCAGAGAGCCTGCACCCATGCTTCCGGTCCCTATAATTATCAGAATTTTGACATTGACGGCAAGGCGTACTATACCAATAATCCTCCGGCGGGAGCTTTCCGCGGATTCGGCGTTACCCAGACCTGTTTTGCGGTGGAGATGCTTCTCACGAAGATGGCGGGCGTGGTGGGGATCTCTCCCTGGGAGATCCGTTACCGGAACGCTATCCGTCCGGGACAGGAACTTCCCAACGGCCAGATCGTGGATGAATCCACAGGTCTTGCGGAGACGCTGGAAGCTGTGAAGGATATCTATGAGAGTAGTCCGTATGCGGGAATCGCATGCGCCATGAAGAACGCAGGCGTAGGCGTGGGACTCCCCGACTGGGGACGGTGCCGGCTTTATGTCCACGACGGCAGAGTGGAGATCCATTCCGGAGCGTCCTGCATCGGCCAGGGGCTGGGCACCGTGCTGGTGCAGATGGTATGTACCCAGCTGGATCTCAAACGGGAACAGGTTTATTACGACGCGTCCAATACGTATAACGCTCCGGACTCCGGAACTACATCCGGATCCCGCCAGACCCTGATCACAGGAGAGGCGGCCCGCCGCGCCTGCGAAAAACTGAAAAAAGATCTGGAAGGCAGCAGTCTTACAGAACTGGAGGGCAGGGAATATCTGGGAGAATACCTGGCAAAGACAGACGCCATGGGTTCCGATGTTAAGAATCCCGTCTCCCATGTGGCCTACGGTTACGCCACTCAGGTCTGCATCCTGAATGAGGACGGTACAGTGAAGAAGATCGCGGCGGCCCATGACGTGGGGAAAGCGGTGAACCCTCTTTCGGTAGAGGGCCAGATCGAAGGCGGAGTGATCATGTCCTACGGCTTTGCCCTCACAGAAAAATATCCGCTAAAAGATTGCAAACCGACGGCGAAATATGGTACACTGGGATTACCAAAAGCAGACAAAATTCCTGAAGTGGAAAGCATTATTGTGGAGAAACCAGGACTGAATGTGGCCTGTGGAGCAATCGGCATCGGGGAGATCACATCAATTCCCACAGCGCCTGCCATAGCGGGGGCATATTATAAGCTGGACGGAGATTTCAGGACCAGCCTTCCCCTTGAGAATACTCCATACGAAAAGAAAAAATAGAGAGGATCCCTGAATGAAGGAGGGATCGGTATAACACATGACAGAAGCCGGATGAAGTCCTGAAGGAAGAACAGATTTCCTGTGGACTTGTCCGGCTTTTTATTTGTAGGAAGTAGGTGAGAGAGATGATCGGAAAAAGCGTGCCGAGAGTAGACGCTTACGAAAAAGTCACCGGAAGGGCCAAATTTACCGATGATATGGTTCCGCCCGGATGTCTTGTGGCCAAAGTTTATCATGCCGCGATCGGCAACGGGATCGTGAAATCCATTGACACCAGCGAAGCGGAGGCGCTGGAGGGAGTGGTGAAGGTTGTTACCTTTAAGGATGTTCCCGACCACTGCTATCCCACGCCGGGACATCCCTGGTCGGTAGAACCGGCCCATCAGGATGTGGCGGACCGGAATATCCTTACCGGCCGCATCCGTTATTACGGCGACGATATTGCGGCGGTTGTGGCGGAGGACGAGAGAACGGCGGTCCGCGCCCTGAAGCTGATCAAAGTGGAGTATGAAGAATATCCGGTGGAGATCCATCCCCGGAAATCCATGTACGGGAGCCATCCGCCCATTCATTTTGACAAGAAGGATAATGTGCTGAACAGAACGAACTTTTTTATCGGAAATGTGGACGAGGGTCTGGAACAGTCGGATACGGTGGTGAAGCGAAGCTACAAGACCTCCATGGTACAGCACTGCCATCTGGAGAATCCTGTCTCTTTTGCCTATATGGAGAAAGACCGGATTGTGGTGGTCACATCCACCCAGATCCCGCATATTGTCCGCCGGGTGATCGGACAGGCGCTGGGGATCCCCTGGGGCAGAGTACGCGTGATCAAACCTTACATCGGCGGCGGATTCGGCAATAAGCAGGATGTGCTTTACGAACCCCTGAACGCTTTTCTCACCATGCAGGTGGGCGGCCGTCCGGTGAAGCTTGAGCTTACCAGAGAGGAAACTTTCTGCAATACCAGGACGAGACACGCCATCGAGTACGACCTTACAGCCGGAGTGGACAAAGAGGGGCGTCTTCTGGCAAAGGATATGGAGGCATATTCCAACCAGGGAGCCTACGCTTCCCACGGGCACGCCATTGCGGCCAACGGTCTCACTGCCTGGAGACTGCAGTACGCCTGTCCGAATATCCGGGGCGAGGCCTATACGATCTATACCAATACTCCGGTAGGCGGGGCCATGCGCGCATACGGAATCCCCGAGGCCGCCTTTGCCATTGAATGTTTTATGGACGATATCGCGGCGGAGATCCATATGGATCCGTTGGAATTTCGGCGGAAGAACCTGATCCGGGGCTATTACGAGGACGCCTATCTGAAACCCATCGCCGCAAACAGCAACGGTATTTTCCAGTGCCTGGAAAAAGGAGCGGAATATATCCGCTGGGAAGAAAAAAGAAAAGAATACGCCGCTCAGACCGGAAACATCCGTCGCGGCGTGGGCGTGGCCCTTTTCTGTTACAAGACGGGAGTATGGCCCATATCTCTGGAGATCGCGGGAGCCAGGATGTCCCTGAACCAGGATGGAAGCGTACAGCTCCAGCTTGGGGCAACGGAGATCGGACAGGGCGCGGATACTGTTTTTACCCAGATGGCGGCGGAGACTCTTCATCTGGAGATGAAAGACATTCATATCGTGACGGTGCAGGATACGGACGTAACTCCTTTCGACACTGGAGCCTACGCGTCCAGGCAGTCTTTTATCACCGGTACGGCTGTGAAGCAGTGCGCCGAGCAGCTCCGTGACAAAATCCTGGCCTATGCGAAGACCCTTCTTCCCAAAGAGGAGACCAGGGAACTCTCCCTGGATCACGGCTGGATCCTCGCGGGAGACGAGGAAGCCATATCTCTGGGAGCGCTGGCGCAGGAATGCTACTACAGTCTGACCAATTCCTCAGTGATAACCGCGGAGGTTTCCACTCAGGTAAAAAAGAACACCATCGCTACGGGATGCTGTTTCGCGGAGGTGGAAGTGGATCTGAAACTGGGACAGATAAAGATCCTTCATATCATCAACGTTCATGACAGCGGCAGGCTTCTCAATCCTCAGCTGGCAGAAATGCAGGTTCACGGAGGCATGTCCATGGGTATGGGATACGGTCTTTCCGAGCAGCTGATCCTGGACGAAAAAACCGGAAGACCGTTGAACGGCAATCTTCTTGATTACAAACTGATGACGGCTCTGGATACGCCGGATATGGAGGCGGAGTTTGTGGAGCTTAATGATCCTGTGGGACCATACGGCAACAAGGCCCTGGGAGAACCTCCGGCCATTCCCGGAGCTCCGGCGATCCGGAACGCGGTCCTCCACGCCACAGGAGTGGCCTTCAACGAAATACCCCTGACTCCTCAGAGACTGATCAAAGCGTTTACAGAGGCAGGACTGATCGGAAAGGAGGGAGAGCAGCATGTATGATATTGAGAATTATTATAATGCGGAAACCATAAAAGAAGCTGTGACACTTCTGAAAGAGCATCCGGAAGCCAGGATCATCTCCGGGGGCAGCGACGTCCTGATCAAGATCCGGGAAGGAAAACTGGCAGGGACGTCGCTGGTATGCATCCGGGACATCAAAGAACTTAAGGGGATCATAAAAATGGATTCCGGCGATATCTATATCGGCGCCGGCACTACATTTTCCCACATCACTTCCGATCCTGTGATACAGGAAAATATCCCTGTGCTTGGAGAAGCGGTGGATCAGGTGGGTGGACCTCAGATCAGGAATATCGGTACCATCGGCGGGAATATCTGCAACGGGGCGGTAAGCGCCGACAGCGCGCCGGCGCTGTTTTCTCTGAACGCCATGATCAGAACCGCGGACGGATCCGGCGGAAGAACTGTTCCCATACATGATTTTTATCTGGGCCCCGGCAAAGTTGACGTTAAGCCGGGGGAGCTGGTGACACATATCCTGATCCCGGAGAAAGAATATACCGGATATCACGGGCATTATATCAAATATTCCATGCGGCGCGCCATGGACATCGCCACTTTAGGGTGCTGTGTGGTGAGCAGGATCAATCCGTCCGCGAATATTCTGGAGGATATCAGGATCACTTTCGGCGTGGCGGCGCCGGTGCCTCTCAGATGCGTGAAAACAGAGGAGGCGTTAAAGGGATCTCCGGTAAATGAGAAGCTGTATCAGGCGATCGAAGATAAAGTGCGGGAGGAGATCCATCCCAGAGATTCCTGGAGAGCGTCCCGGGAATTCCGTCTTCAGATCGGAGGGGAGATCGCCCGGAGAGCTCTTGAGAGGACAGTGGAACTGGCGGCAGGAGGTGAACGGAAATGAAAAAAGAGAGAGTTCTTGTACAGTGTACTGTGAACGGGAAAGAGGTAGCGGAGTATGTGGATCCCGGAGAATCTCTCCTGGAGATGCTGCGGAACCGGCTGGGCCTTACTTCCGTGAAGAAAGGCTGTGAAGTAGGGGAATGCGGCGCATGTACCGTGATCGTTGACGGCGAGACCATAGACTCCTGTATCTATCTGGCTGTCTGGGCGGAAGGCAGGAATATCCGTACGCTGGAAGGCCTGGAGAAGAACGGGGAACTGACCAGGATCCAGGAAGCTTTTATCGAAGAAGGCGCCGTGCAGTGCGGATTCTGTACGCCCGGTTTTATCATGTCGGCGACCGTTCTCCTGGAGAAAGGGGAAGTGCTCACAAGAGAGGCCATTAAGAAGCAGATGTCCGGGAACCTCTGCCGCTGCACAGGATATCAGAACATTGTGAACGCGGTGGAAAAAGTTATGAAGGAGAACGCGGATCAAAAATGATCCTGAAAAGGCGCGGATGGAAAGGCGTCAGGCAGGAGGTTGAAAACAGTTTATGTCTGAAGAAAATATAATAGTCGTCCGTGGCGGCGGAGATCTGGCAAGCGGAGTGATCCACAGACTGTACCGCTGCGGATATAAGGTGCTTGTCCTGGAAAGCGAAAGACCCAGCGCCATCCGGAGGGAAGTGTCCTTCTGTGAGGCGGTGTACGACGGGGAGGCTTTCGTGGAAGGAGTTCTCAGCCATAAGATCGAAGATATCAGCGAATGTGACAAAGTATGGAAGCTGAAGGAGATCCCCCTCCTGGTAGATGAGACGGGAGAATCCATATCCTGCCTGAAACCTGCGGCAGTGATAGACGGGATCCTTGCCAAGCGGAATCTGGGAACTTCCAGAGAGATGGCGCCTCTTACCATAGCCCTCGGCCCCGGCTTTACCGCCGGAGAGGATGTGGATTATGTGGTCGAGACAAAGCGGGGACATGATCTGGGAAGAATCATAGAAGAGGGAGAAGCGTTCCCGAATACAGGAATTCCCGGTATCATCGCCGGCGCGGGAAAAGAGAGGGTGATCCATTCCCCGGCAGCAGGCGTGATCCGCAATCAGTCGAAGATCGCCGATCTGGTGGAAAAGGGCCAGGTGATCGCCACAGTGGATGGTACGCCTGTGTATGCTTCTCTTACAGGGATCCTGCGGGGGATCATCCGCGACGGATATCAGGTAGATAAAGGGATGAAAATAGCAGATATCGATCCACGGAAAGAAGAGAAGAAAAACTGCAATACCATTTCCGACAAGGCGAGATGCATTGCAGGCAGCGTGGTGGAAATCCTTCTTTCGGAAGGCGTGCTGCCGGCGGGGAAAACATCCTGAAGGCGTGAGATTATTGTAAAAAGAAACTTAAGGTAAGATATGACAGAGTCAGAAAGAAGCGGACAAAGGGCAGGCGGCGGATTCCTCAAGCGGCTTGCGATAAATATTCGGGAAGAAAGCTGTACTGTAATTGCATTTACAGGCGGAGGCGGAAAAACAGGACTGATCTTCCGCCTGACAGATGAACTGACAGCGGCGGGCAAAAAGGTGATCATCACCACTACCACCCATATGGCGGCCGAGCCGGAACGTCCTTTTGCGGAAAACGGAAATATCCGGAGAGTCAGAGAAAATCTTGATAAGCACGGATATACCCTTGCCGCCTGCGTGGACAAAGAAAGCAGAAA
>CALWGI010000011.1 GCA_944380045.1 uncultured Blautia sp. | reverse complement strand
GGCTCTGGGCGTCGAAACTGCGGATGGAATCAATCTCATCCCCCCACAGCTCGATCCTCCAGGGATTCTCCTCTGTAAGAGAATAGATATCTATAATCCCTCCCCGGATAGAAAACTGCCCCGGCATCTCCACCTGGCCCACGCGCTCATAGCCCATCTGCACCAGACTGTCTTTCAGTTTATCTAAATCCAGCGCGCTGTCGTTGCGGAAACAGATAAGCTGTTTCTTTATGTTCTCCAGGGACCCCAGAAAATCCATGCAGCCGTCGACGCTGGTCACCACGGTAACTTCCTCCCTGGTGAGAAGGGCTTTGATCACCTGCATCCTCTGGCGGATGATCAGATTTCCATGGATGTCCGCCTGAAAAAACAGAAGATCTCTGGCAGGATAATACAGAACTTCCCTGTCATAAAAGCGGTAATCCTCATAGATCTGTTTGGCGCCGCGCTCGTCCCCGGAAAGGATCAGATGACATGGAAAAAGCCCGGAAAGCCCATACATAAGATGGGCTTTCTGGGACTCCATACATCCGCTCACCGCGATCACGCCGCGGTTTTTGCCGGCCAGTTTCTGTAATTCCTCCATCTCTGCAAGATTCTGCAGAGGCTGCAAAAATGTCTTCATACGACCCCCGATTTTTTGTTGAATTCATTCATCGCCGCGTCCGGTCCGTCGGAAAGGATCATCTCCACTGCCTTGCAGGCTCTCTCCTGGGCCTCGTCCACCAGCTTCCTGTCTTCGCCGGCGAATCTTCCCAGCACATAGTCCGCAAGATCCCAGTCTTTGGGCTTCGCCCCCACGCCTACCCGGATACGGATAAACTTCTGGGTGCCCAGCTTCTGGATCAGGTCTTTGATCCCGTTGTGGCCTCCCGCGCTTCCCTGTTTGCGGATGCGAAGCTGGCCCGGATCCAGATCAATGTCGTCATAGATCACCACCATCTCTGTTTCCGGGTCTATTTTAAAGTAATGAATCATATCCCGCACAGGTCCGCCGCTTAAGTTCATGTAGGAGAGCGGCTTCATCAGAAGAGCCTGCTGCCCTCCGATGATCCCTTTGCCGTACATGGCGTTGAATTTCACGCCGCCCTGGGGAATCCGGTATTCCTCCACCAGTCTGTCTATCACGTCGAATCCCATATTGTGGCGTGTGGCCTCATACTGTCTGCCGGGATTTCCCAAACCAACTATCAAATACATTTCTGTTTCCTCATATGATTGAAATAAAAACTTACCAGGCGGATTCCCGCGCTGCTTTTTCAGTTAAAATATACCATCTCGTCCGGAAGAGGATCACAGGGCGACACATAATCGGCGTAAAGCACGATCCCTTCTCCCTGATATTCCATGCGGTTCTCGATCCCCACCCTGGCGGTGATCTCCACCCACTGTCCCGGCGCAAGCTTGGGCGCGTAGGGACTGCGGCACACATAGCCCAGGAAGGTGGTGTCGTCCGCGCAGCATGTCATTGCCGTGCGGCCCGGTACGAAGAACTTACTTCCCATCCCTCTTGGTTTCATAACTCTCGCCTTGAAGTGGACCATTTTTCCGTCGTAGGTTTCCGGATGATCCATGGCGTCCACGAACCAGATCCCGTAGTCTTCCGGGAGAATGTCGATAATGGGCGCGTTTACGTCGAAGGGCATCTCGTCCTGGAAGATATCTCCGATCTCCCCTTCCTCGTCCTCAAAAATAACTTCCGCCCTCTGGTTCGCCACCTTGATGCTGCGGCGGTAGGAAGCCAGAGGATCCTCCCTTTTGCAGCGGTTGAACACCACCATATCGCTGGTCCGCACCATGTCCATGAAAATGGATTTCATGTTCGCCATATAAAGCTGGAAGGTGCTGGCGTCCACACAGGTGATCTGCTGCTCCACTCCCCATCCTTTCGGTTTCTGGAGTTTGTGGAAATTGCTCACCAGCCACATTCCGTTATATTCTATGATAACGCGCTCCGGCTGATGAAGGATATCCATCGCCACCAGGCGTTCTGTGGTGAGGTCTTCTTCTTTTTCAATGACCTCCACCACGGTATTGCTCATCGCAAGCATATCCCTGTTGTATTCCACTTCTCCCTCCTCGCAGAGAATGAGAAGCGTCTTTCCTTCTATATAGAAATAATCCTGCTGCAGGGTAAAATCCAGGAAAGAGGTCTTGCCGCTTTCCAGAAAACCTGTGAGCAGATAAATGGGAACTGTGATCTCGTCCATATTTCCTCCTGACTGCTGACATTCCGTTTATACTGACATCTGTATCCTGTTTCCGGCATCAGAGCCCGAAAAGCTCCGCCAGTTTTTCCTCGTTCATCTTTGACCCGATCACGCAGAGGCGTCCTGTGTACTCCGGCGCGCCTTCCCGGATCTCGGTTTCTTCCGGCACCATGTCGAAGTAGATCCAGGTTCCGTCCTCGCAGGGGAGCATTCCCTTGGCCCTGAGGATAGTTCCGTATTCCTCAGACTGTGAAAGCGTGTCCAGGATCTTCTCAAGTCTTTCCCTGGTGTATTTCTTCACGGTCTCCCGCCCCCAGCTTGTGAAGACTTCATCCGCGTGATGATGGCCGTGGTGATGATCGTGACCGCAGCCGCATTCGTGGTCGTGATGATGTTCCTCATGATGATCATGGCCACAGCCGCATTCATGGTCGTGGTGATGTTCTTCATGATGATCATGACCGCAGCCGCATTCATGATCGTGATGATCGTGATCGTGTTCTCCGTGATGATCGTGGTGATGATGATGTCCGTGTTCATGGACATGGCCGCACTCCGGACACACTTCTTCCTCCATCATCTCCTGTTCCAGGGATACGGGATGTTCCATTACCTCCAGAAGCTTCTTTCCGTCCAGATCTTTAATGGGAGTTGTGATAATGGCGGCTCTGCTGTTGATCCCCCGAAGAAGCTCCATGGAAGCCATGGCTTTGTCCTCGTCCACAATATCCGTCCGGCTCATGATGATCGCTCCGGCGTACTCTACCTGATTATTGAAGAACTCGCCGAAGTTTCTCATATACATTTTGCATTTCTTGGCGTCTACTACCGTTGTGTAGCTGTTCAGCACCAGTCCTGTATCCTCCTGAACGCCCTGGACTGCTTTGATCACATCGGAGAGCTTGCCTACGCCGGAAGGCTCGATCAGGATCCTGTCCGGATGATAGGTAGAGATAACTTCCTTCAGGGAAGCGCCGAAATCTCCCACCAGAGAGCAGCAGATACAACCGGAATTCATCTCCCGGATCTGGATCCCCGCTTCCTTCAGGAAGCCGCCGTCGATGCCGATCTCTCCGAATTCGTTTTCAATAAGGACCACCTGCTCATCCTGAAAAGCTTCTTTCAGAAGTTTTTTGATCAGAGTTGTCTTGCCGGCTCCAAGAAATCCGGACACAATATCGATTTTTGTCATTATCTATTCCCTCTATTCTTTATTATATTCCTCAGGACTCCTGGTCGTCCTTCCCTGGCCGGGAATCCTGATTTCTTTTTTTAACGCAGTATGACCAGGAAGCGCGAACACCCCCTGGTTGATTTTCTGCCGCGGATACCGGACCGCCGCGGTCATAACTGCCTGACAGCCATGCCGCTTCCGGAATACCGTTAATCTCTCATACAGCCAGCGGGGACATGACACGTCATGCCCCCGCCCGGATTGTTCTTCGATCAGCCGTTGATCATGAAGTTCAGCAGCTTGTCGATGTCTTCTTTCTCATATGCAACGATCTCCAGTTCCGGGATCTCACCGCCGGAGAAGATGTTTGCCAGAGATACATACTGGGACAGTTTGGACTTCAGGTTCAGTCTGTCGCCCTCTCCTGTTACCAGTTCTACTTTGCCTTTGCAGCTGTCTACTACTTCAAAAAACTTGTCAACGTCTTTAATGTGGGATACTTTCATTGTTATACTCCTTTCAGATTCTTGAAATCTATATGTTGTTTTTAGTTGTTAACTTTTCCAGTCGCGTACAGTATATCGCATCTTTCCACAAATTGCAATTGCCTTATTGGTAAATAATTCATGAAAAAAACATGACTTTTCTGTAACTTTCACTAATATCAGTACACAAATACTGCCACTCCATATGGCGGAAGGGGGTATGCGAAGGAATATTCCCTGTTGTCGCACTCTTTCTTCTCCGCTTTGTAAACCACCGGTTTGTCCAGAAGTCCGTGTTCGTTCATGATCAGTTTATACTGTTTCTTCTTCGGTACTCCTACCCGGTAATCGGATCTCGCCACCGGTGTGTAGTTTACCACAAAGAGCAGGTTGTTCCTCTTGGTGGGCGATTTTCTTACCAGACTGAAGATGCTTCTGTCTCCGTCGTTGGGATTGATCCACTCGAATCCTTCCGGATCGTTGTCCCCTGCGTAGAGAGCCGGGTACTTTGTATACATATGCAGAAGGGTCTTCACAAATTCCTGCATATCTCTGTGATTCTCTTCTCCCAGAAGATACCAGTCAAGTTCTCTCTCCTCGCTCCACTCCCGGAGCTGGGCAAATTCCTGTCCCATGAAGAGGAGTTTCTTGCCCGGATGGAAGAACATGAACGCGTACGCCGCCTTCAGGTTCTTAAACTTGTCATCCAGGTATCCCGGCATCTTGTTGAGCATGGAACACTTCAGGTGGACCACCTCGTCATGGGAGATCACCAGGATGTATTTCTCGCTGTAGGCGTAGGTCATGGAGAATGTCATCTTGTTATGGTTGTATTTGCGGAAATAGGGATCCAGCTTCATGTACTCCAGGAAGTCGTTCATCCATCCCATGTTCCACTTCAGGGAGAATCCCAGGCCGTCGTCCTCCGCCTTGCCGGTAACCTTCGGCCATGCGGTGGACTCCTCCGCGATCATCACTGTTCCGTGATTCCGTCCCAGGACCACTGTATTCAGATGCTTGAAGAACTCAATCGCCTCAAGGTTCTTATTGTCGCCGTATTTATTGGCAACCCACTGGCCGTCTCTCTTGCCGTAGTCCAGATACAGCATGGAGGCGACGGCATCCACACGGAGACCGTCCACGTGGCATTCCTCAATCCAGAAAAGAGCGTTGGCGATAAGGAAATTCTTCACTTCCGGCTGTCCGTAGTTATAGATCTTGGTTCCCCAGTCCGGATGCTCGCCCTGCCGGGGATCCTGATGCTCGTAAACGGCGGTGCCGTCGAAGTTCGCAAGTCCGTGGGCGTCTTTGGGGAAATGTCCCGGAACCCAGTCAAGGATAACGCCGATCTTGTTCCTGTGGAGATAATCCACCAGATATTTAAAATCCTGCGCGCTTCCATAGCGGGAGGTGGGCGCATAATATCCTGTCACCTGGTATCCCCAGGAACCGTCGAAGGGATGCTCCGCGATTCCCATAAGCTCTACATGGGTGTATCCCATTTCTTTTACATATTTCGCAAGCTCATGGGCGAATTCTCTGTAATTATAGAAACCGTCTTCGTCTTCTTCGGTGATGGGATGCTTCTTCCAGGAACCGGGATGTACTTCATAGATAGCCATGGGAGAGACTTTTTCATCAAAATTCTGACGGTTCTTGATCCATACCGCATCTTTCCATACATAGTCTGTGATATCGGTAACTCTCGAGGCGGTGCCGGGTCTCATCTCGGCTTCATTGGCATAGGGATCCGCCTTATAAAGCTTCTCTCCGTGCATTCCGACGATGAAGAATTTATAGAGATCGCCGATCTTCGCGCCGGGCACAAACACCTCGAACACGCCGATCGGGCCGGCTTTCGTCATGGGATTGGCTTCCTCGTCCCAGTTGTTGAAATCTCCGATCACGGAAACAGACTGTGCTCTGGGCGCCCATACGGCGAAGTAAACGCCCTTCTTCCTTCCCTGTGTGGTGGGATGGGCTCCCAGCTTCTTATAGATATCATAATGTGTGCCCTGACCGAACAGATACTGGTCAAGCTCTGTAAACTGCATTTTCTCTCCCATCAATACTACCTCCCTTAGAGTGTTTTATTTAAAAGCAAAAATCTGGCTTTCATTCGGTTCCAGTGTCACGCGGAGACAACCGTTCTCAACCACGCCTTCGCTTCCGTCAACAAGACTTGTATATGTCTTTCCGCCCAGCGGCTCCCGGATACACAGTTCCGCCGGATTCTCATCGTTATTCACAGCAACCACCACGCCCTCTTCTCCCAGGATCCTGGCGAAAGCGTACTGCCTGTTGGTAAGGAGCAGTTCCTGATATCTGCCGTCAGAAAGCGCCGGCTGTTCTCTGTGGATCCTGCCCAGAGTCTTCACCCATTCCAGGAGCTTCGGATCGTCAGGATCCTTAAGCGCTTCCTCCAGATCCACCGCCGGGCGGAGAGGGTCGTCATTGGCGCCTTCTTTGCGCCCTTTGATCCCCCATTCGGATCCGTAGTAGATGGACGGGATTCCGGGTAAGGTAAACAGAAGCGTGTGCACCGGATAAATATGACCCGGCACGTTCAGCTTCGAGGCGATCCTGTCCACATCATGGTTATCCACGAAAGAATACAGCTTCATTCCCTTGTAAATACCGCCGTTGGCGTCAAACTCCCTGCGGATGGTATGGGCGATCTCGAAATAGTTGTGATCATTGTGCCCGGAATACAGGCCCTTATGCAGTTCATAGTTGGTTACGGAGTCCAGCATTTCCGGTTTTACATAACGGCTGTAATCCCCGTGGATCACCTCGCCCATCAGCCAGAAATCTTGTTTCTTTTCATTGGTATAACGCCGCATGTCCTCCATAAAGGAGAACTCCAGACAGTCCGCGCAGTCCAGGCGGATGCCGTCGATATCAAACTCATCGATCCAGAAACCGATCACGTCAAGAAGATACTCCCGCACCTTCGGCTCCCACAGATTCAGATTCACAAGTTCAAAACAGTTCCTCCAGGCCTCGTAACCGAAACCGTCGTTATAAGGGGTGTTCCATCCGAAATTGATCCCCTTGTACCAGCTGCAGTAGGGAGAATTCTCCCTGTTCTTCTGAATATCCTGAAAAGCAAAAAATTCGCGGCCTGTATGATTGAACACGCCGTCCACCACAACCCGGATATCCAGTTCATGCGCTTTCTCTACAAACTTCCTGAAATCTTCATTGTCACCCAGCCTTCTGTCCACCAGCCGGTAATCTCTCGTGTCATATCCGTGTGAAGTGGATTCAAACAGGGGACCTATATATATTGCCGTGCATCCGATCTCTTTAATATGAGGCAGCCATTCCATCAGACTGTCAAAACGGTGTGTCACCTCTGTCTGTTCATTCCTCCTTGGCGCCCCTGTCATTCCGATCGGATACATGTGATAAAACACTGCTTCTTCAAACCATTTGCCCACTACGCAGTCCTCCAGTAATCTGCACATAAAAAGTGCTGTTTTCAAGTCTTTTTATAGACATATTATACTAATCCGTACAGTTCCTGTCAACAAAGGAAACCTCTGTACAGGTAATTAATTATCTGTATACAGAAAGGGGACAGCATCTTGATCTGCTGTCCCCTTTAAATGCGGGTTATCCATTTTTCAAACGGCAGTTTCAGCCGCTCCTACAGGTCTTTCTTTAATAGTAGTCGCCGCTTCCGTCATCATAATATTCGTCGCCGGAGCCATCGTCATAGTATTCATCCCCGGATCCGTCGTCATAGTATTCATCTCCGGAACCGTCATCGTAGTACTCATCTTCGGAACCGTCGCTGTAGTCCCCGCTTCCGTCGTCAAAGGACTCGTCTCCGGAACTTCCGTCAGAAAATTCACCGTCGTCTCCGGAACCATCCTCCGATCCTTCCTCAGAGGAAGAATTCCCTTCGTATCCGGCTACGGATCCGCTTTCCAGCGAGCTGTCCCAGAAATCAGAATAGGAAGCGTACTGAAGATCCACGCCCTTGGCCTCGGCAAGCTCGCTGACTGTCATCAGCTTATATCCCTTCTCCACCAGATCCGGGATCAGGCGGATAGCCGCCTGCACGGAGGGCTCATGGATATCGTGCATCAGGATAATGGAACCGTCGGTAAGGTCTCCGTTCATAACCGCGTTATAATCCGCGTCCGCATTCATCAGCGACCAGTCCTGAGTATCCAGAGACCACATAAAGAACGGCTTCTGTACAATATCGAATGTGGTCTGGTCTGCCGCTCCATAGGGCGCCCTGGCCACTGTAGCCGCCTGTCCGCAGGCCTTCATCAGAGCTTCATCCGTTCTCTGGAACTGGGAGCTCACTTCCTCGGAAGACATGTTCAGAAGAGTCTGCGAAGGATGATCATAACTGTGGTTTCCGATCTCGCAGCCGATATCCACCATACGCTGCACTGTGGACTCCCACTCTCCCACATTCTGTCCCAGCATGAAGAAGGTCGCGTGAGCGTTATTCTCCTCCAGGCAGTCCAGAAGCTGGTCTGTATACTCCCCGGGACCGTCGTCAAAGGTAAGGGCGATCCTGGTCTTATGCTCTTCAGGGTTATATGTTCCGTCTTCGTTGAAATACAGATCGTCGAAACCGTTGCTCACCCATCCCGTCTGTATGTATCCGTTATCGTCAAATGAATAAGTAGCGCCGTCAATCTCCTGAAAACCGCCCGCGTAATATGTACCGTCCGTATTCTGATACCACTTGCCGTTCTCACCTTCATGCCATCCCGGAGTGAGATCAGACGCCTTCGTCACCAGCCCGCTTCCCTTGAGCGGCTTGCGGACCGCCGCGTCCGGATCCGGCTCCACAACCTCTGTGGAAGTAGCCTCCGCCTGTATCTCTGTCGGTTTGTCAGTCTCTCCGCCGATCTTATGAGCTATGGGAAGGATAATTCCTCTTACCACAAATACGATCACCAGAACAAGACCGATCACATATCCGGCAAGGCGCATCATCCTTCTTCTTCTAAGCTGCTGCTGTTTTTTGCGCATTCGCTCGCGCAAGACCCTCTTATCCATCTGTTTGTTTCTCCATCTGTCATTTATCTTATCGCAGCTGTCCTTCTATGCAGGATCTGCCGGACAGCTTACAGGAACTTCCACATTTCATCATACTTCATTTAGCCTTGAAATACAACACCTGTTTTCGTACTTAAGTGGTACAATTTAACTGCGGTTTACAGTAATCCTGTAAACCGCCTTAATATCAGATAACTCTCTTCAGTTCAAGGTCCTCCGTCACCAGAAGAAGGTCCGCTTCCTTGCCCGGCCGGATGGAGCCCACCTGGTCGTAGATGCCGATGCTCTTCGCCGGATTCCTGGTTGCGGCAAAGATCGCCTGCTCCACAGGGATTTCGAATTCAACAGCCTTGCGCATACAGTCAAAAAGATTCGTCGCCGAACCGGCAAGAGTGCCGTCCTCCAGAGTGGCCTTTCTGTTTTTCATGATTACCTTCTGGCCGCCCAGTTCATATTCGCCGTCTTCCATTCCCACTGCTCTCATGGAATCGCTGATCAGTATCATTCTCTCGGGTCCGAACAGCCGGAAGGCGATACGTACCGCGGAGGGATGGATATGATAGCCGTCGCAGATCAGTTCCGCCATACACTGCGGATCGTCCACAGCCGCGCCGATCAGTCCCGGTTCTCTGTGCGCCAGAGGCGGCATGGCGTTATAAAGATGGGTCAGGTGATGAGCGCCCAGTCTCATCGCTTCCGCCGCGCAGTCGTAATCTGTTCCCGTGTGGCCCAGCGAAATGCATACCTCATCGTGCGCTTCACGGATAAAATCCATGGCCCCGTCCATATTCGGCGCCAGCGTCACCAGCTTAACTCTGTTTCCGGACAGTCTGTTCAGTTCCCGGAAATACTCCGCGTCAGGACGGCAGATCCATTCTTCCACATGCGCGCCCTTTTTCTTCGGATCAAGAAACGGTCCTTCCATATTGATGCCGCGGACAGAAGCCATATCCTCTCCTGTTCCGGCGTCGTTAATACTGTTGAAGATCTTCTCCAGACGCTCCCTGGGAAGCGTCATGGATGTGGGACAGTAGGATGTGATCCCGCTGCGCTTCTCATAGCGGAGAATCTCTTTGAGGCCTTCCGCGTCCCCGTCGGAAAAATCATAACCGAAGGCTCCGTGGCTGTGGATATCCACCAGCCCGGGGATCACCATCAGGCCTTCCGCGTCTATTTCGGTTTTGTCTGTCACCTTATCTTCGGAATCTGTAATTTTGTGATTCTCAATATAAACATCTTCTTTACGGAATGTTCCGTCTTCCTGAAAAACCAGACCGTTTCTTATAATCATAACGCTTCTCCTTTAACTTATTCTACAACAACCATATCTTCCTCCGGCATTTCTTCCGAAATCATATCTTCTTCCATGTACTCTTCTGAATAGTCGCCGGCCGTGTCTCCTTCCAACTCTGTATCATATGCGGCGTCCTCCGTCAGGGCGTCCTCGTTTTCCGCGAGTTCGTCTCCGCCGCCGACTTTCTGATCTATGGTGGCGTTATCTACAATGAATTTCTCCACGCGGAGAAGGGCAAGGGATTCATTGACTTCCTGCTGTCCGTAAAGTTCCGCCATCTCATTGACGTCTGTCACTCCGTATTCCTGAACCAGCCTCTTCTCCAGATCCTGGGTCTCCTTATCGTCCAGGCTCAGCCCTTCTTTATCCATGATTCCCTGAACGATCAGATTCTGCTCCACTTTCGCTTCCGCATATCTGGTACATTCGTCCTCATATTCCTCCTGAGTCATTCCCTGAGATTCCAGGAATGAGTTCAGATCCATCCCGGCTTCTGCAATATACTGATCATTAAGATCCATATACGCCTGACGTGCGGCGTCGATATCTTCCTGGGGGAATTCCTTCACCTCAGAAGCGTCCAGAACAACTGACCAGGCTGTTGCATACAGATCATAGCTGGCCATCTCATTCGCATTGTCCTCCAGTTCCTTTTTCACAGCTTCGCGGTATTCGTCCACCGTCTTCACTTCTGAATTGGCGGCCACCCACTCGTCTGTCAGTTCCGGAGTCCTTGTGAATTTCTGCAGAGTAACGGTATATACAGCCGTCTTTCCTGCAACCGCGGGATCATAATAATCTTCCGGGAAAGTAATGGTAAGTTCTCTGCTCTCTCCCTTTTTCATCCCGATAAGGCCGCTGTCGAAACCTTCCGCCTGACCGCTGTCGCCTACATAAAATTCATAATTTTCCTCAGTGCCGCCGTCAAATTCATTCCCGTCTATGGTGGCGGTGAAATTCACAGTGGCGAAATCACCCTGTTCAAGGGTTCCGTCAGCCACCTCCACACTGCTGTCCTGAAGCCGGAACTCAATCTCCGATTCCACATCTTCATCGGAGACCGGCATCACGATATTGTCCAGTTCAAGCCCTTTATACTCTCCTATAGTTACATAGTCTTCCACATTATCCACGGACACAAGACGCGCGGATTCCCCGGTCTCGCTTTCCTTAGCGTCATCACCGGCTTCTTCCGCTTCCTCTTCCGGCTCTTCGGCGGCGGGTTCCGCTGTTTCTTCTGCTGTTTCTTCTGAAGAGCTTTCCGCCGCCGGCGTGCTGCTCTCCTCTTTATCTCCGCATGCTGTGACACTGAAGGCCATACACATGACCATAAGTGCAAGAACTGTTTTTTTCTTCATTACAATCTCCCTTCTTAATACAAGTCGCTTATGTCAGCTTACATTCCCGGCACAGGCGTAGGTCTGGATGAATCCCATACTTCCGAGACGTCAAACAGATCGCTGAGCATATCCGGATTATAATACATCCGGTATCCGTCCAGGTTCCTTCTTCCCTGGCGCAGGTACTGGTCTGTAATCTGTACAAAATACTGGCTGGAATCCACGTTGCAGTAATAATGATACCCTCTGCTCTTATAGTAGGCAAACTTGGCGTTGTCCATGGAATATCCTTCCCATCCGCCAATGTCCGCGCCGAAAGCAAAAATGATCATGTCCGTCTTTCCCAGGATCGGCGCCACATAGGCCTCCCACTTCTCATTATCTGTCTGAAGCTCTTCCGCCGTGGAGTCTGTTGCGTTTCTGTGGCCCCAGGTATGGCTTGCGAATTCCCAGCCGTTTGCCTTCATGGCTTCAGCCACTTCCGTAGCCTGGGCTACTTCTGCGTCATAATCAAAATCCGGGTGGCTGTCCAGAAAAGCTTTCTGGTCGTCCTGCAGATTTTCTCTGGTCTTATAGGCAATATCCGTGCGGTAGCCAAGCACTCCGTCGTAACCTGTCATTGCCAGGATACCCTTCCTTCCACGATAGGAAAAATCCGGATGCTGCCTGATAAATTCATCAAGTATGGGAACAAGATCATAATTCCCCACGGAAACGCTTCCGTCATCCTCAATATATTCCGCCTTCACCTGGCCGTTCTCGTCGAGGACCAGACGGGAAGCAAACCCGTCGCCGTCCATATAGTGATAGTAACTTACGTCGTCCTGAGACAGCACGAAGGGGATCTTCCCTTCCGGCAGAAGGATTTTCCCCCGGCTCATGGTACCGTCTTCATTGACTGTCGCCATGTCATGGGGACTCACCAGAACGTATCCTTTGTCATACATGATCTGTATGATCTTATTGAACTCGTCGATCGTGGTCATTACCTGGTTATATCCCGCTTCGTCGGAGTCGCCGTCGAAAGCCTTGGACGTATCCTTGATAAGGGTATGGAAAAACACATGCGTAACCTGTTCCAGCGGATACTCCACAAGGCTGCTCTTTGCCACCTGGCATTTCGCGGCCAGGTCCATGTAATCTTTATTCTCGGAAAAATTCTCCTGTTCTTTCAGATATATGATCGCAGCGTCATAATCGTACTGCGCATACATGGTCCGCGCCTTTTCCAGCACTTCATCCCCTGACGATTCCTCTTCGGTATTCTGCGTTTCCGCCGCCTCCTCCGCCCGGATCTCCCCGGCATATCCGCCGGTCCCGAGAATCAGGCAGAGCGTCAGCGCCAGTATCGCGCTCTTCCGTTTCATAGCTTTCGTTCCCCTTTCTTTCGTCTCTTAATTATTCCCCTCGATGCAGAAGATACTCTTTATGACATAGGCGGCACGGGCGTCGGTCTCGCAGGATCGAACACCTCGCTGGCGTCAAAGAGATCTTCCAGCAGTTCCGGATTATAATACATCCGGTATCCGTCCAGGTTCCTTCTTCCCTGACGGAAATATCTGTCGCGGATCTGCACAAAATACTGGCTGGAATCCACATTGCAGTAATAATTATAGCCTGCGCTCTTCAGATACTCAAATTTATCCCCGGAATAATCCGCCTGTTCTGTCAGGTCTGTTCCGAAGGCAAAGATGATGATATCCGTACCGCCGATCAGCGGGTCCACATTCTCCTGGAACTTGCCCGTATCGGTCTGGAGATGATTCAGATCGATCTGGCCCACATTCTGGTGTCCCCAGGTATGACTGGCAAAGAGCCATCCCTCCGCCTTCATGGCCTCGGCCACCTTCTTCGCGCCTTCTCTCTCCTTCTCCAGGTCAAAATCCGGATGGCTGTCCAGCCACTCAACCTTGTCCTGATCCAGATCGTCCGGCCTGGTCTGGTAACTGATATCCGTCCTGTATCCCAGAATACCGTTATATCCTGTAAGAGCGACAATTCCCTTGGCTCCCCTGTAGGAGAAATCCGGATGCTCTTCCACGAAACGGTCGATCAGGGGCACCACGTCATAATCGCCTACCGACACCGTACCGTCGTCTTCGATATATTCGTTGCGTACTTTACCGTCTTCATCCACGATCAGCTTCGAAGCGTATCCGTCGCCGTCCATATAATGATAATAACAGCAGTCGTCCTGCGAGAGCACGAAAGGAATCTTGCCCGGCGGCAGAAGGATCTCTCCCGGCGTCATGGTTCCGTCCTCGTTGGCTGTAGCCATGTCGTAGATGCTTACCATTACATATCCCTTGTCATACATGGTCTGAGTGATCTTGTTGAACTCGTCTATGGTCGTCATTACCTGGTTGTAATCCGCTTCTTTGTAATCGCCGTCAAAAGCCTTGGACGTATCCTTTATCAGGGTATGGTAAAATACGTGCGTAACCTGCTCCAGCGGCCAGGACTGGCATGTGGCCTTCGTCTCCTGGTAACCTTTTACCGCATTCTGAAACTCCGTATTCTCCTGATAGCCGCTGCTCTCCTCCAGAAGGGCGATCGCGGCGTCATAGTCATACTGGGCGGCAAGAAGATCCGCCTGCGCCAGAAGATCCGCCTGTTCCGCTTCCTGCTGCGCCGCCGCGTTCTCCGCCTCCTGCTGCTGAGCGGCCTGTTCCTTCTCCGCGGATCCCACACGGCTGGTGACAAACCCGGCAATTCCCCGTACCGCGCCGAACACGACCACCAGGGAGATCACAGCGGTGGCTCCCAGGACCATCATCTTCCTGCGCCTTACCTGACGCTGTCTTTTAATCCGCCTCTGGCGTCTGCGTTCCTGATAATAGTCTTCTCTTTCGGCCTCTGTTTTCCTTTCTTCCGTTCTCTTCACTGTGCCCGTCTTCTGAACTTTGGGCCGTCCTTTATCCGGCGTACTTTTTTTCTCCTTCATAGTAACTCCTTAAAAAATTTTTCTGTAATTTTTAATATACCCATTTCTCGTTTTTTCCCGTTATTTTATTATAACTTTTTAGCTGATAAATTTCCACTGTTTTCGGCAGGTTTTAAAAAAGCTCCTCCGTAAGCCCCGAAACTGTTTGCCTTTTGCCCGGATTAATGATAAAATATACTTCGCACTGTTAAAAGTGTTTTTCCCATAACAGGGATGTGACAATAATTCTACATACTGAGGAGGGTATTTATGAATCCAGTTACCATCGTCCTTCTTGTCATCCTTGTCATACTCATCGGCGCGCTGATCGGCCTTTATTTCTGGGGAAAAAAGGCGCAGAAAAAACAAGAAGAACAGAAGGCGCAGATTGAAGCTGCAAAACAGACTGTTTCCATGCTGGTAATCGACAAAAAACGGCTTCCCCTGAAGGAGTCCGGGCTTCCGCAGATGGTCATCGACCAGGCGCCCAAACTTATGAGGCGGACCAAGCTCCCCATCGTCAAAGCCAAGATCGGGCCCAAGATTTCCATCCTCATCGCAGATGAAAAAGTTTACGAACTGATCCCGGTGAAAAAGGAAGTCAAAGCTGATGTCAGCGGACTGTATATCGTAGGCGTACGCGGCATCCGCGGTCACCTGGAGGCTCCGCCCCAGAAGAAAAAGGGCTTTTTCAGAAGAATTTTCAGCAGAAACAAATAAAACCGGACTGCCGCAGGGCTGCCGTGTTAAAAAAAGGACTTTCAGCCGGATATCCGGCAGGAAGTCCTTTTTTATCCTACAAAACAAACTCTGACGAATCCGCGGACTGGGCGAGTACGGAAAGACAGCAGTCCGCTATATGCTGTTCATTCATTTCCAGGGAATAATCCACCGTCATATTGATCTCGTCCTCAGCTTCTTCAAGTTCCATGCCCGTAGCCGCAATCCCCATCTGAAGCGTTCCGTAGGGCGTGGTATAGTATGTCATATTTTTCTTCCCCTGCTCAAAGACCATATGGACGTTCACCAGCCCCTGTTTGCGTACCTCCATGCCTTTGGGGGAGATTTTTATGTAATTAACGGTCGGTTCTGAAGTCTCGTCCAGGATCTCCTCATATCTGAGATAATGGGCGCCGTTCCGGAAATAGTACTGCCCGGGCACAACGATCTCTATGGGTTCCTGGTCGTCCCCGGGATCCATCATCTGCAGTCCCCGAACATGTATCAGTACATTTTTATTCATCAGATCCTCCTAGTATTTCTCAATATCTATTTTCTTAGTCATCTCCACATCATAGGGCAGAATGGAATTGGCGAAAGCCTTAAATTTATCCGCCAGATCGCTGACATAAAATCTGTAGGGGAATTCCTCCTGTTCGCCGCCTGTGCTGAGAAGATCCTCTCTTTTCAGGAGTTCTTTCAGCTCCAGCGCCGTCTCATAGGCAGGATTCACCAGACGGACGCCCTTTCCCATAAATTCTCCGATCGTGGAGCGGAGCAGGGGATAATGGGTGCATCCCAGGATCAGGGTATCTGCGTTCCTGTCTTTGAATTCCTGCAGATATCTGGCCACCACGGCCTCCGTCACCGGATCATGGAGCCATCCCTCCTCTACAAGAGGAACAAAAAGGGGACACGCCTTGCCGATCACCGTGATCTCGGGATCAAGTCCTGTAAGATAGGATTCATGGATCCTGCTGCCGATCGTACCCTCGGTTCCGATCACGCCGACTCTCTTATTCTTTGTTTCCTGCGCGGCCACTCTGGCTCCCGGCTCGATCACGCCCAGTATGGGCACGTCAAACTCGTCCCGCACTTCATCAAGGGCAAACGCGCTGGCGGTATTGCAGGCGATCACGATCGCTTTCACCTGCTGCTCCAGAAGAAAATGGATGATCTGCCGGGAATAACGGATAATATTCTCTCTGGACTTATTTCCATAGGGTACTCTGGCAGTATCTCCGAAATATACGATTTTTTCCGAGGGCAGATTCCTCATGATCTCTCTGGCAACTGTAAGTCCGCCCACACCGGAGTCGAATACGCCTACCGGCGCTTCTCTGTCTGGCTTCATATTGCATTCTCCTCTTGTATACTGACGCTATCATATCACCAATCCAGCGCTTTCGCAAGCCAGAAAGAAATCTTCACTTTATGCTCTGCGGTCTGATCCTTCTCCTTATTTTCCTCTTCCGTCTGCAGGGGACGGGCGAAACAAAAACCGGGATATATGGATCCCCACCAGGCCTGCGCCGCCGTATCCGGAAGGTGGAATCCCCCGGCGGACAGAGCCGCCGCCATAATCCCTGCCGCGGCTGACAGGATGATCCTGTTTTTTCTCTTTTTCATCCAGTCAGCGCCCTTTCGCAAACTCTTTACCGGGCCGTAAGTTTTTTCTGTATCCATATGTCCATACCTCCTGTTCCTCGGACAGTTCCGCTGCATAGAGTATGGCCGTTTTTTATCTTTTTATACGGTTTATCCGTCAAAAAGCCGCACCTCAATACCGCCGTCTTTCAGTATGATCTCAGGAAGGTCCATAAGCGTTCCGTCCTGATACCACCTGTGATAAACCTGCCTTAGAGTCACTCCTTCCTTCTGCTGTCCGGGAAGACGGTTCTCCAGAAGGCCTGTAAGATAAGCGCCCATGGAGGAACCTCCCGTATCCAGCTCAAGCACTGCCTGCGGATCTTCCGTACGGAACAGATAGACATTTTCTCCCATGAAAGGTTCCGCTTTCAGCCAATTCAGAAATTCCTCCCAGCCGCCGTTTTCGGTCAGAGCGTTTCCCAGAAGCAGCGCCTGGATATGGCTGATGTCAAGATACTTTTCCTGCGAGCGGTCGTACTCTTTTTCGATCTCCTGAAAATCATTCCCTCTGAATGTAAGAACCGGAACGTTTCCGCCCTCCTCCTCTTTATCCTGCCCCGTCGCCTGGGGAAGATCCGGCATCCCGTATGTCACTGTAAATTCCCCGACGCTGCCGTCCACCCCCAGAGCCAGCGGATACATCCTCTTTTCCGGCTCCACAGATCCGCATCCGGACAGGAATACGCCCGCCAAAAGCACCGCCGCACATACCGCCGGCGCTTTTTTCTTCCGCTTGTTTCTTCCGCGCAGGACCATGTATATCTGAAGCAGGAGCACTCCCGGGAGAAATATCCGCGACAGATAGATCCCGTAATACTCCCCTGGTCCCGCGCCGTCCGCTCCGGCCGCCGACAGAAGGAACACGCCTGCCGGAAGCCACCAGCGGCCGCTTCCCAGATGGGCTCTTTCCGCGATCTGGCGCCCGTAATGAAAAAGGCTTCCCAGTGAAAAAAGAAGGCTGTACACAAGAAAGCCCATCCACAAAACATCAAATCTCGCCAGCACATTCCCCGGAAGATCGGCGCCTGCCAGAAGGGGCAGCACCGGATACTTTTCGGCTTTCAGCCGGCGCCATCCCAGTACGGCGGGCAGCAGCAGAAGTATGCCCGTCAGAATCCCGCCCAGGGTAAAAATACTCAGGACCAGAGGTTTGCCCGCCTTCCCTCTTTTTTCCACATCCTTCAGCATAAACGGAAGAAGAGAAATCCCCGAAAAAGCACAGAGCGCCTTAAAGCAGGAAGCCAGTATCTCTTTCCCCTCGAAATCCGCAGCCGCCATCTCTCTGAAATAAACGCCTCTGCTCTGTCCCAGGCACAGCGCCATCATCAGAAAGATCCCACCCAGAAGGATTCCGCCGGACACTTCCGCCATCCTTCCCCGGCGCTGCATTCCTTTGCCGGTACCGAAACTGCACGCCCCCGCCGTCAGAAGAGCGATCCAGAGTCCCGAAACTCCCGGTACAAGAGCGAAAGGCACAAGCTCCGCGATCAGATTCAAAAGGTACGCTCCTGTCAGCATCACATAGGAGAGGAAAAACAGACCGGCAGCCCGTCCCTGAAAAGGTCCCAGAACTTTTACCAGGTCCGTATACCAGGGGACCATCCGCAGAAGCAGGATCACATATACCGACAGAATCCCCGACGCCGCCAGGACTCCTGCCACGCCGGCTCTTCCCTGAAGGCCGCCGCTGCCTGTGAGACAGAGGAGAAACGGAGCCAGAAAGGCAAGCACCGTCTGTCTGTACAGCTGTCTGTGGGAAATTCTGTTATTCTCCGCGAATTTCATTGATCCGACCTCCTTTTCAGCCGCAGTTTTTCTTCTTTTCTGGCGTATGCCGGACGCACTGTTCTACGGCGGAAAGGAATCCTGATAATCCCCTCTCCTTTGCCGGAAATCCCGCTCCTTTTTACAAACGGCATAAGATACGGCATCCCGAAACTCAAAAGCCCAGCCAGATGCGCCGTCGTCAGATAGACGCCCAGGACGATCCCGAATATTCCCAGATATCCTCCCAGAAATAAAAACATGTATTTCAGAAGCCGGAAAGCGGAGGCAAATTCCTCATTAGGGATAACCATCCCGCCCAGGGCCGTAAGCGCCACGATCATGACTACAATGGGACTGACCAGGTTCGCGGAAACCGCCGCCTGTCCCACGATCAGGCCTCCTACAATACCGATGGCGTTTCCCAGCGATCCGGGGATCCTCACCCCCGCTTCCCGGATCATTTCAAACGCGAGTTCCAGGAACACGAGCTCCGTCACACTGGAAAAAGGCACTCCCTCCCTCGCTTCCGCAAAAGAGAGGATCAGGTTCGTGGGAAGGATCTGAGTATGAAACCGGATCACCGCCAGATAAAGCCCCGGAAGAAGGGTAGCCGCCGCAAGAGCAATATACCGCAGCACCCTGAGGAAAGAAGCCATCGCAAAATGATGATACCAGTCCTCGCTGCTCTCCATAAAACCGTTAAAGGAGCTGGGAAGGATCAGCGCATAAGGAGAATTATCGCAGATAACCACTATTTTGCCGTTCAGAATTTCCTGCGCGGCTCTGTCAGGCCGCTCTGTGGTCTGATACTGAGGGAAAAGCGAATACCAGTTTTCTCCGGTAAGCTGTTCCAGCATACCGCTGTCCATGATCCCGTCGATCACATACTCGTCCATCCTGTTTTTCAGTTCATAGAGAAGATCTTCCTGCACGAGATCGCTCATATAAAGAATCTGCACCACAGTCTGCGAACGGACGCCGACTGTCTTTTCCTCTACCTTAAGCCTGGTGTCCCTGATCCTCTTGCGCACCAGCGCGGAGTTCACTTTCACCGCGTCAGAAAATCCCTCCCGGGAGCCTCTCAGCACTTTTTCCGTCTCCGCCCCGGACACGCCCATACCAGGATATCCCTTGCTGGATATCTTCATCGCCTGGTCGCAGCCGTCCATAAAAAATACGGCATTACCGGCAAGCAGCGCCGCAAAAGCGGATTCCATATCCGGAAGCTTTTTTACATCGGCTATTCCAAGGCTGTTGTTCCGTACAAATTCCTGTATCTGATCCGGAGATATCTCCCAGAAATGATTGATCATCTTGCCCAGAGCCGAATCATCCAGCATCATATTAGACACGGCCACTTCGATATATACCATCAGGCAGTCCACTTTCGGTCCGTCCCCCAGCCTCATGGGCCGGATCAGGATATCCGCGCAGCCGGCACAGCGTTCTCTTATATATTTTTCATTTTCTCTGAGATTCGTAGAAATTTTTATTTTGTCCATAACTGCTCCTCAAATAAAAAAAGAGAGACATTATCTGTCTCTCTTATCATATCCATCTTATACTGTTTTATTTACGTTTCGGGGCTTTTCCCTGAGAAACCGTCTCCTCGCGGATGGAACGCATGATCGCCTCCCGCTGGTTCTCGATATGGCGGTAGGAGATCTCCTGCGCTTTCTGAACATCCCGGGCCTTCATGGCCTCATAGATCTCCTCATGCTCTTTTACCAGAAGTTTCCTGGTCGCCTCATCTTTCAGATATTCCACACGGTAGCGGTAGATCTGTTCGCGCAGATTGTTCAGCACCTGATTCAGACGCCTGTTGTCTGAAGCCTGGTAGATCACTTCATGGAACTCCACGTCAGCTTCCGCCATTCTGACAAGATTCCCGCTCTCCGTCATGTTTTCGAATTTCACGGCGGCTTTTTTAAGCTTCTCCAGCTGTTCCTCCGTCATACACAGACACGCTTTCTGTATAGACAGATTTTCCAGCGCGATCCTGACCTCCAGGACGTCGTTCAGGTCTTTCTCCGTAATATTGGCGACCTGGGCGCCCCGTCTGGGTATCATCACCACAAGCCCTTCCAGCTCAAGCTTGCGCATTGCCTCCCGCACCGGCGTTCTGCTGACTCCCAGCCGTTCCGCCAGGGCGATCTCCATCAGACGTTCTCCGGGCTTCAGCTCTCCTTTGAGAATCGCCTTACGGAGAGTATTGAACACCACGTCCCTGAGTGGCAGATATTCGTTCATATCAACTGAAAAATCATTCATCCTCTGTACCTCCGCCGGGATTATAAGTCCGGGTGGCGAACACCGTCCTGGCAAGTCCGCTTGCTTTCAGCGCTTTCGCCGCGCTCCGCACCCTGCCGGCGTCGTCAAAGATCCCGAACACCGTGGGGCCGCTTCCGCTCATCATCGCCTTTATCGCGCCCCTCTTTGTCATAAAATCACGTATTTCCCCGATGACAGGATATTTCTCCACGATTCCCGGTTCAAATACATTTTCCATTTTTTCTGTCATTGTATACAGATCCCGGTTCCTGATATCGCGTATCATACCGTCAATATCCGGACGTTTGCCGATCTTTTCAAGATTCAGGTTCTCATAGGCTGTTTTCGTGGAAACATTCACCGCCGGCTTGCCGATCAGTATATAGCAGTCCGGCAGAGGCGGCAGTTCTGTCAGCTTCTCGCCGATTCCCTCCGCAAGAGCGGTCCCCCTCATAATGCAGTAGGGAACATCCGCGCCGATCTGCACCGCCCGCTCCATCAGTTCCTTCCGGGACAGCCCCAGCCGGAAGAGACGGTTCACTCCCACAAAGGCGGCGGCGGCGTCCGAGCTTCCTCCCGCCATCCCGGCCGCGACGGGGATCGTCTTCGCCAGTTTCATGGTAAGGCCTTCCTTCACTCCGAATTCATCCATCAGAAGCTTCGCCGACCTGTAAACAAGATTTCGTTCGTCGCAGGGAACATACGGCAGGTTCACAGAAAGAGAAATTCCCGGTGAGGATTTCCTCCTGATCTCCAGCATATCGTACATCTTTATGGTCTGCATGATCATACGCACTTCATGATAGCCGTCTTCCCTTTTTCCGATCACATCAAGACCAAGATTTATTTTTGCCATTGCCCGCAGCCGCATAGTCCACTCTGTCCTTTCTTGTACTTTGTATACAATACTTTATTGTATTTTATAAGATTTCGACATAGATTTCAATAGTCATTCAGCCACTTTTTTTATCAGCAGAAGCGGCTGTCCCGGAGATACCTCTTCGTTTTCCAGATTATTCCTGCTTCTGATCTCTTCTGTTGTGGTATAAAATCTCTTGGCGATATCCCATAGTGTGTCTTCCGGTTTCACAATATATACAGTGATCCCCGGCATACTGCGGATTTTTTCCCTGTCCGGAGGAAGTTCTTCCACACTGTCTATGATCATCTCCTCTGTGCAGGCCAGCACCAGCACATTAAGGCTTACCGTTGCCTTTATTTCGATCTCGTTACTGTCTGCCATACTGGTGGAAAGCTGTTCAAGATCCGCATGGAGATAATACGTGCTGTCCGGGGAAATCCCTCTCGCCTCGATCACATGGGTAAAAGGCACCATTGCTTCCATGGCGTAAAAGGGCATCTCATCATTTTCTACGATATAGAGTATTTTGACATAAATAATTCCCTCCGCCCGGATACCGTCCTTTACAATCTGTGTGTTATCCACCCGGACTCTCCCCTGTCCGTGGCAGATCTGAAGGATCTTTCCCTGATTTTCGCTCACCGGGATCCTGTCGGCGAGACGGCATTTGGAAAAATTCCTGATCAGGAGACTTTCCAGTTTCTCTTTCTTTCCTTTGCAGATACACTGGCGCCGGGGTGTGTACACGTCCAGAATGATCTCATGCTCCTCCTCGCGGTACAGCTTCATATCTGTTTCCAGCACCACGTCCGCCACCAACAGCCTCTCTTCGCCGTCTGCGTCAGGTTTCACTTCTACTGTATGATGGATCACGGAAGCCTCCATATCCGGGATCATATCTGCGGTGCATCCGGCGCATTCCACTTCTCCGGAAAAAGGAACAGAATATTCCAGCCACTGCAGACTTCCGTTTTCGTCATCCCCCTGGTACATCACAAAAACAAACAGTTCGCCCCTCGCCTTTACCACTCCGTCTTCCGGACGGAGATCCAGGCCTCTGACTTCAATGGTATCCCACAAAAGCTGACTGATATTCGGTTTATTGGACGCCAGAGTGATCTCTTCTTTTTTTCGCAGCGTGTCTTTTTTATGTACGGCAAGACTGAGAAGCCGCATGGTTTTCTTTTTTACAGAGAGGGAATCGTCGTCCACCGCCGCCGGAAGGCGCACTCCCGCCAGTTCGTCAACCACAGCGTAAAACGTCACAACTGCCTTGATATTCAGCTTTCTGGAATGGATCAGGTGAAGGCTGAGATCCTCGATATCCCACTTCAGGCACATTTTATCTCCGCTTACGATCCCGTCAAGATTCATGGTCTCGTCAACAGGAAGCACGGCGCAGAGACTGCAGACGCGCCCCTCCTCTTCTCCCACATACAGAAGATCCACGTTCAGACTGCCTTTCAGAAACGCCCTGCCGTCGCTGAGACGCACCTCTCCCATGACCACTTCTCCTTTGTTCTGGATCATCCGCCCGATATCAGGCTTCACATCCGGCACATTATAATCCATGTCAAAAGTAACCTGGCTGGCTGCTTTGCTTTTTACGCGAAGCATCTGAATATCTTCTTTTCTTAACTCCACTCTGATCTCCTCCTGTCATTACCGAAACTGAACCGGTTCTTCCCGGTACTGCGTTTTTACTGCAATATACGGACAGGACGGCTCGCCGCCCCGGCTGTCTTCAGAGGGACCGATCAGTTTCGTCTCAAAAAAGACCGCCGTGGAGGACATGGAAAGATCCGTCACCTGCACACTGTATCCGCCGCTCATCTGCCGGCCGTATCCCCTGATCAGATACATGTCGTCTCCGACCTGATAAGTCATCTGAAAATCCCTGTCCTTTTTCTCCTCGATCAGAGCGGCGGCTTCCCGGGGTATCTCATCCCCGGATACCACCGTATAATCCAGAGGCGTCCGCTTTGCCTCCTCGATACGGATCATCCGGCACCCGCCCAGCGTCAGAAGCAGCGCTGAGGCACAGAGCAGGAGAAAAAATTTTTTCATACTTCCACTCCAATCGGTTCCTCAATATGTATTCTATGAAGGAGAAAAAAGATTTATTGCAAGTATTTTCCAAAATGAGTATAATCATCTTATGACGCGTTTTCTGTAGGGAACCGCGCAGTCTTTCAGACAAATTTTATAAAGAGGTAACAGAAATGATACGTTTTTTACTTATTGTGATCACCGTGGTGGGATACCTGATTCTTTCTATCCCCATTCTGCTGGTGGAATGGATCATCGGGAAGTTTTCTCCCATGACGAAGGACGTCAGTTCTCTGCGGATCATCCAGGGCGTATTCCGTTTCATCCTGCGGATCGCGGGTACGAAGGTGACTGTGATCGGCGAAGAAAACGTTCCCGCCGATACTCCTGTCCTGTACATCGGCAACCACCGGAGCTATTTTGACATTCTTCTCACCTATGTGCGCTGCCCGCGCCGTACCGGCTATGTGGCCAAAAAGGAAATGGCGAAATATCCTCTGCTTTCCAACTGGATGCGGTATCTCCACTGTCTGTTCCTGGACCGGGAGGATATCAAACAGGGACTGAAGACGATCCTCACCGCCATTGACAAAATGAAATCCGGAATTTCCATCTGTATCTTTCCGGAGGGAACACGGAACAAGAACGATGACGAAACGGAGCTTCTTCCCTTCCATGAGGGAAGCTTCAAGATCGCTACCAAGTCAGGCTGCCCCATCGTTCCCATTGCCATGAACAATACGGCTGAGATCTTCGAAGCGCATTTCCCCAGGGTGAAGCCCTGTCATGTAGTGATCGAATACTGCAAGCCCATTTACGTGAAGGATCTGGATAAAGCCGATCAGCGTAAGCTTGGCGTTTATACGCAGAATATCATCCGCGAAACAATAGAAAAAAACAAGGCTCTGCTGTAATTGCCAGAGCCTTGTTTTTTGTCTTTCATATTCTTTATTTCTTTACATAAACCTTGTCAAGATGCCAGATATCTTTTACATACTCCTCGATTGTCCTGTCTGAAGAGAACTTGCCGCAGCATGCAACGTTCATCATAGCCATTCTCGCCCAGCGTTTCTCGTCTCTGTACGCGGCTTCCACGCGCTCCTGAGCCGCCGCGTAGGAACGGAAGTCAGCCAGGGAGAAGTACTGGTCCGCTTTGTCGAATCCCTTGGTGTAAAGAAGGGAATCATACAGATCGCGGAACAGCTCTGTATCGCTGGAGAATGTTCCGTTGATCAGCTCCATGAGAACCTGACGGATCTCACCGTCTGTGTTGTAGATCACGTGAGGATCATAGCCGCCGTTATTCTCGTAGTTGATAACTTCATCAGCGCTGAGACCGAAGATGAAGGCGTTCTCCTCGCCTACTTCCTCGACGATCTCCACGTTCGCGCCGTCCATGGTTCCCAGTGTGGGCGCGCCGTTGAGCATGAACTTCATGTTACCTGTACCGGACGCCTCTTTACTTGCAGTGGAGATCTGTTCGGAAACGTCTGCCGCCGCAAAGATCATCTCCGCGTTGGATACACGGTAGTTCTCGATGAAGACTACTTTCAGCTTGTTGTCAATGGATTTGTCGTTATTTACCACATCGGCCACGGAGTTGATCAGTTTGATGATCTTCTTCGCGCGGGCGTATCCTGCGGAAGCTTTCGCTCCGAAGATAAAGGTTCTGGGATAGAACTCCATTCCCGGATTTCTCTTCAGCTTATCGTACAGATAGATCACATGCAGGATGTTCAGAAGCTGGCGTTTGTACTCGTGAAGTCTCTTAACCTGTACGTCGAAGATGGAATGAGGATCCACTTCCACTCCGTTGTGCTCCAGGATATATTTCGCAAGGCGCTGCTTGTTCTGGAACTTGATGTTCATGAATTCCTGCTGCGCTCTCTCGTCGTCCACATACAGTTTCAGCTTGCTGATCTGGGAAAGATCTGTGATCCAGTCCGGTCCGATATGGTCGGTTACCCATTTTGCCAGAAGCTGGTTTCCGTGAAGGAGGAAGCGTCTCTGGGTGATGCCGTTGGTCTTGTTGTTGAATTTCTCCGGCATCATCTCATAGAAGTCCTTCAGCTCCTGATTCTTCAGAATCTCGGTATGAAGCTGTGCAACGCCGTTTACGGAGAAGCCGGCAACGATGGCGAGATGCGCCATTTTTACCTGGCCGTCATAGATGATAGCCATTTTTTTGATCTTCTCATAGTTGCCCGGATATTTGGCCTGCACTTCGATAATGAAGCGGCGGTTGATCTCCTCGATGATCTGATATACACGGGGAAGCAGTCTGGAGAACAGCTCGATAGGCCATTTTTCCAGGGCTTCGGACATAATGGTATGGTTGGTGTAAGCCACACATTTGGTGGTAACTTCCCACGCCTCATCCCAGCCGAGGCCTTCCTCGTCCATGAGGATACGCATCAGCTCTGCCACCGCGACGGTGGGATGGGTATCGTTCATCTGGAAAACTGCCTTCTCATAGAGCTTCCTGATGTCGCTGTGCTGTTTTTTGTATTTGGCGATGGCTGCCTGGAGGCTTGCGGATACGAAGAAGTACTGCTGTTTCAGACGCAGCTCCTTACCTGCCATATGGTTATCGTTAGGGTAAAGCACCTCTACGATATTGCGGGCAAGGTTCTCCTGCTCCACTGCCTTCTTATAATCACCCTTGTCGAAAGA
>CALWGI010000010.1 GCA_944380045.1 uncultured Blautia sp. | reverse complement strand
CTGAACCGTAAGGTGATTCATATTTATTATAGGGATTATAAACCTCCCAGAATGTATCCGCTCCGTCGTGTACCATTTCTCCCCAGTATTTCTTAATTTCATCCAACGCTCTCTCCTTCTCTCCGGAACGGATCAGCGCATCGATATAATGATGATACATGTAGGGGGTAACCATCTGGATACGCGGATTTACATCAATTGTATGAAGGATGAGCTCCCTGTTCTTTTCCCTGGGGAATACTCTCGCAAGGATCATCCAGATCTGAGTCGCCCAGGATACCTGTCTGTCTTTGCCACTGACAAAAAGCTTTTGTTCTTCGTCCCAATAGTGCTCCACCGCACTTTTTTTCAGTTTTTCTTCCCAGGCGGCAAACCGCTTCCCGCATTCACTGTCGCCCATATGACGCGCCAGACGGATGCCGTATCTGAGAGAATAGATGAGTATCGCCAGAGACGCCGCCTGCGTATTCAGGCCCTCTCCCCAGTCGGCAAAACACCAGAACTCACTGCTGTGATCCGGAATTATATTATCATCAGTCAGATAGGAAAGTCCGATCTCAATCTGGCGGACTGCCGCGGGATAAAGATCCTGCAGCGTTTTTTCATCTTTTGTCTCTTCATAAAAATCCAAAAGGACAGAACTGAACAGCAGCGCGAAATCAAACAGATAAGTGTCGTCCGGTTCCGGCTGAGGCTCCGTGAACAGGCACGCGGATATTTTTCCTTCATTGAAAGTCATTCCGGCAAAAAGATAAATACATCTTTTTACCAGATCATAGTTTTTGAAAGTTTCATAATTCGCTCTTGCCTGCAGTCTGAGATCCCCCAGCCAGAGTCTGCGGTCACGCTTGGGACCGTCTTCAAATACATCCTGCATGCAGTTCTGAAGAGTATGAACAGCCACGCGGTCGATCTTTTTTAACAGGGGATCGTCCGTCTCAAGCTCCGGTACGTCTTCTTCACTGACCGCGGAAACCGCCCGCAGCTTCACATCCCCGATCACAAGAGAATACTTCATAGACACATCGATCACCCTGATCTCCATATAGCGGAACGCATACCGCCGGGGCAGCGTAAGTTCCGCCGGGAGGGTATCCACATGAATATATTCTTCCTGCAGCCAGCTTTTGCTGATCCAGCCGTCATACTGCGCGGGATCCGCCTCCAGCTCCTCGATCCGCTCTGCGAAACGGAGATAAAGATACGCCGGAGCATCCGGATGACTGCCTGTACTGGAAAGTTTCAGCGTCACATATCCCACCTGGTGATTGCCGAAATCAAGCACGATCTGTCCGTCTCTTTTAAACTGCTTTTCCGTAAGATTTTCAAACGGCTCCTCCAGGACGGTGGTTTCGTGCATGTCCGGTTTTCTTTCCACCTTCAGATGCCTCTCAAACTGCAGAATCCTCTCGGGCCTTAACACTCTTTCCTTCAGTTCCGGTTTCAGATCTTCCGCGATTTTTATAAACTTCTCATTTTTGTGTACTTCAAATTCATCTAATATGCATTTTGCAGCCATTTCCCTGCCTCCTGACCAGCGATTTTATATTGTTTCCGTATGAAGAGTCTTTCCGTCCCACATAATGTGAAGCTGACAGGCCCCTGCCGGAAGAACACAATCCAGTTCTCTGAAAAATTCCAGGTGCGGATCAAGTTTATATTCCCCTTTTGCCGCGTCTGTGATCTCAAGGCCCACAAAATATCTTGCCAGCAGATAAACAGGACTTGCGCCCCATGCATGGCACAGACTCTTTCCGAATCTGTCTCCGTACATATCATACTGCTGTTCCTGAGGCACATCCGGATCATATTCCTCCCAGAAAGTAACGGCGCCTCTCTGAAGCATACC
The DNA here is from genome assembly GCA_944380045.1 of uncultured Blautia sp. Classification (GTDB taxonomy): domain Bacteria; phylum Bacillota; class Clostridia; order Lachnospirales; family Lachnospiraceae; genus Blautia_A. The sequence goes on along the minus strand of CALWGI010000010.1, from coordinate 25,199 downwards.
GCCCCAGTATTCCCGGATCACATCCAGCACCTCTTTCAGATATCCCATCCTGCACAAAGCATCCAGTTCATAGAATTTAAAATACGGCGTCGTAATCTGAGGCACTTCTTCATTCAGCAGAACATATTCCGCGATTTCTCTCTTCCGCGTCTCATCCGCAATGCCAAACAAAACGGCGAAAATATTTGCGTGGCGGGTCACATACCGCCTGCCGGATATAAAAGAGTCAATATAGGCGTGTTTTTCCTCATCCCAGAAGAACCTGTCAACCTGTATGCGAAGACTTTCATACTGCTCCCTGTACCGGCGCTCCGCTTCAGCATAGCCGCAGAGGCTGCTCATCTGCGCCATAACGTCCAGACATCTCAGATAAAGCATCTGCTCCGCGCAGAGCGGTCCTTCTTTGTCCAGATCCGCCCAGTCAATATATACCCAGTCGCCTTCTCTTCCCGTGAAGAAACCATGGCTGTCTGTCTGATCTTTGCAGAACTCCATCAGGGACGTCATTTTGCTCCATATCTGACGGATAAACTCCAGATCGCCGCAGGATTCATAATGAGCCCACACACCCAGGATCCAGTACAACGTATAATCAATAATTGTATTAATATGGGTGGTCATGTTCTCATTGCCCCGCAGCGCCAGAAGCGTCCTTCGTTCGATCTCCACATCGGCTGTCAGATACCGGTTCACGAACAGGCTCTGATAGGCGTCTCCGCTCCAGATCCATTTATCCCGTTTGATCCCGTCTATGAAAAACACCCCGCTGCACAGCATAAACGTATGCTCCGCCACTTTCCAGATACGGCTGATAAGATCGTCGTCACAGGAAAAAGACGCCCGCACCGGAATATCTACATACTGATGTATTGCCTTTACAACGATTTCCTCCGGACGAATCCCCGGAATATAGGCGAAACGTACCGCACATCTGGGGCATCTCCCGGTCTGCGGATCCGGCTGCCAGCTGTAATAACAGCATTCTGTATCAAGAGCTTCCTCCCGGGATTCCCCGCAATATACTCTCAGAGAAGAAAGATCCCGGTCCCCCTGCTCCTCCCTGGCCCCATTCCAGGCCAGTTCCAGAGCCGTTGTAAGCTCTGTCTCAAATTCATACAACACGCCTGCACCAGTATCTTCCACATGAACAGGACAATATGTTTTCTCGCTGTATTCCCATACAGAAGGATTCTGTTCCTTCTCCGTGAAATATCTGCTGTATCCCACAGGAACGGGCGGACGGTCATAGTCCTCCGCCATCCATTCCTTATCCGAACAGATCCTTTCTCCTTCTATGTAAACGCTGGGAAAAGCCTCAATACATCCGGCATGGACAGAGATCCTGACCTCTCCCGGACCACATATGATCCGCCTGCCAAAAGGATATTTCTTTTCTCCTGCCAGCACAAATCCCACTGTCCCGGGACTGGCATATACGGCAAATGAAGTTTCTTTTTCCAGTCTGTAAGTCCGCCGGAACGCAACCCTGTTGCGGAAGCCTTCGCTTTTCCAGAATGCGGGCCATCCCATGCCTCTTTCCACGCGGCTGAAATTCTGTTTCATGGCATGATAAAGTTCAAAATCAGCCGGATACCAGATCCAGTATACTTTTCCCATTTTGTACCTCCATAATAAATCAAGCCCCGTCTCCCGGGACTTGATCATTATACACTGAAAATACCTCTGTATATTCTGTCTTATGCGCAAACCGTTCCGGATAAGCCGTGAACAGTCAGACCGTCTGTTTTCTCGCCGAACTGTATTTCACAATTAACAACTCCACACTCAGCACGTCCTGAAGGCGTCCTGTCTTTACGGCTTCTTCCGCCTCGATAAAATCTTTTTCCGCCTGTTCCAGCTCCTCCGTGGTATATGCGCGGGCGCAGGATATGATGTTGCCCGCGGCAAAGGCGGGTACGCCCAGCCGGGAGGCGATCTCATTCCTGGAAGCGCCTTCCTCCGTCATCTGCTTCGCCAGAAAAAGCTGGCGGTACTGTTTCGACAGCAGGAAAAGGATCCTCATAGGCGGTTCTTTCAGTGTCAGAAGGTCATAGTACAGATCCAGGGCGCGCTTCTGGTTCTTCTCCGTCACGGCGCGGACCATATCAAAAATCTTGTTGGCTGTCCGGGTGGTGCACACTGCCTCGATATCCCCGGCCGTTACCACATCGCGCCCCATGGTATAGGTGATCAGCTTCTCCAGCTCCATACGGATATTCCCCATATCCGTTCCGGTCTTCGTGAGGAACAGCTCCATATCCCGGGCAGTGATCTTTCTGCCTTCCCTTGCAAGAACTCCCGCCGCCCAGTTCATCAGCGTTTTTTCATCCTGTCTGGCAAACTCGGAGATTCTCCCGCAGGCCTTTACCGCCTTGTACATACGGCTCCGCCTGTCCACTTCCTCTTCCACGAAGATCAGATGCAGATAGTCCGGCAGATCCTTCATGTAATCCGCCAGTTCGTCACATTTATTCTTGAAGAAACCGGAGTTTTCCACAAGAATGGTTCTGGAAGAGGCAAAAAACGGCATTGTCTCACAGAGATCGATCATCTCTTTTACCTCGATCCCCTTGCCCTCAAATCTGGTAAAATTCATGGTGTCATCGTCAGGATTCAGCGCCTTTATCAGCTTTTCCTTATACTGCTGCCGAAGATACGCCTCATCCCCGTAAAGGAGATATGCCTTTTTGAAATTTCCTGTCTTAATGTCTTCCTGTAAACCCTTCACCTGAAATCTCCTGTCCTTTCCCTTCGCGTTTCGTCTGCCGCCATACCGAAGCCCTGTCCGGCATACTGCCTGTAATCCGCTTATACAGAAAGTATAACATATCCCTTCCTGCAGGACAATTTCATTTTGTTTTTCCCACATACCTCTCCGCGCTGATATTCTCTCCGTCCGTCCGCACTGTCACTGCTCCGCTTTTCATCGTACAGGCGATCCTTGCGCCGCTTATCTCCAGCCTTTCAATAGTTTCCGGGGAGGGATGACCGTAGGTGTTGGAGTCGGAACAGGAGATCACCGCCAGCTCCGGCTTCACAATCTCCAGAAATTCTTCGCAGGTGGAATATCTGGAGCCATGGTGCGCCACTTTCAGAAAATCCACGTCTGAAAGCAGTCCTTTCTTTATAAACTCCCTCTCCGTCTCTTTCCCGATATCTCCGGTAAAAAGTCCCCGGAACGCCCTGTAACGCAGTTCCATCACCAGTCCTTCCTCATTCGCGTCCGCGCCGGAGGCGTTTTCCAGCGGAGCCAGGAAGCTCATTTCCACATCCTGGAAAGACAGGCGGTCTCCTTCCCCGGCAAATACGCAGTTCACGCCCGCCTGTTTCGCCAGTTCCAAAAGATCCGCGTATCCATCTTCGCCGGCGTCTTCCCATTCAGGCAGGATCAGAGTTTCTGCTTTTACAGAACTCAGTCCTCTTGCCATGAAATCCAGAAGCTCCCGGATCCCGCTGATATGATCCGTATCCGTATGGGATACCATGATCCCGTCCAGGCAGGTGATCCCCCGGCTTTTCAGATAGGGGAGGAGCTGATACTGACCGGTATTTTTCTGATTGCTGCTGCCGCAGTCCATGAGAAAAGCGCCGCCCTCCGGCATTTCCAGCACGATCCCGTCTCCCTGTCCCACATCCAGACAGGTGATCCGAAGGCCGCTCCGGTCCTTCCAGGACAATACCAGGATTCCCGCCGCAAGAATTACGGACAGAGATATTGCCGCCGTATGCGCCTTGATTTTGTGAAAGATCCCTTTTGCAGTCTTTTGTTTTCCCCTGAATTTGTGTTTACTCTGTTTTTTCTGCTTCCGCGTTATCCGCACTGCCGAGGTGAGCGCCAGTATCAGGCACCCGTAATAGATAAGGCTCTGCCAGATTTCCGGCAGCCCTCCCACCCAGGTACAGAAAGGCAGCTTTCCCGCCAGTATACAGCTCTGTTCATAAAGAAACAGGAGAGCTCTCCCCGGCATGGCGGCGATCACTGCCGCTTCCAGGCTGAAAAGGCCGAGGATACATGAAATGAGCCCGCTTATAAGAACCCCTCCGACTGTAGGCAGCACAAAAAGATTCAGAAGGATCCCGGCCACAGACATTTCGCCGAAAAACACAAGCATGACAGGCAGCGTGGCAAGCTGAACGGAAAAGGAGGACAGAAGGCTCTTCGTCAGTTTTTTCTTCGCCCCCGTGATCTCCAGAAGATAAGGCGAAACCGCTCCCAGCCCCACAACTGCCCCGAAGGACAGAAGAAAACTGCTGCTGTACAGATAAGCGGGCGAATCCAGAAGAAGCAGGATGGCGGACAGCGCCAGAGCCGTCAGAAGATCGTAACTCCGCCCCAGTATCTTCGCCCCCACGGAAAGGAGGAACATACATACCGCCCGCATGGCCGATACGCTCCCTCCGGTAAGCATCCCGTACTGGAGCATTACGGCAAGAGACAATATCCCGGCGCCTGTGTTTCCCAGACCGGCAAATTTCAGCGTCTGAAAAAGCCCCATTCCCAGAATGCTGATATGCAGGCCCGATATGGCCAGGATATGGATCATGCCGCCCATCTGGTAGCGCAGCTTCAGCTCATTGTCCAGATCGCTTTTTTCTCCCAGAAGCATCGCTTCAAACACCGGGGCGTCCTCTCCCGCCGCTTTTTCAAGGATTTTGCAGAAACGATCTTTCAGATCCAGAAGCGTCTGCCGGTAACCGGAATAACTGCGGCTCTTTTTCTCTATCACCGCGTTTTTCATAAAATAATAGATATGCTGGCAGGCATAATACTGCTGTGAATCAAATTCCCCCGGATTGCGCGGTCCTTCTACTCTTTCCAGCGTCCCCGATACATAAACCAGCGTGCCGGAGGGAAGTTCTTCTTTTGTTTTCAAAAAAACTCTGACATTTTCGATGGGAAATTTCTCTGACCGATTGATCAGAAAGACTTGTTTCAGATAGACAGAAAAGGAAAATTCCGTATCCTGGCAGGACTGCACCTCTCCGCAGATCACAGCCTCCGGGTGCTCCCCGATCCATTTCTGTACCGATTCCGGCAGGGGATTCCCTCTGATCAGAGGGATCCCCGCCAGATCGGCGATACACATGAGGAACATCAGCGCCAGGCATACCAGACACACCGGGCGTCTTCGCATACATATTCCTTTCTGAACAGGAGCCGGAAATCTCTCCGGCTCCTGTCTGACATTCATTATTCTGCTTTCACAGTTTCATCCTCCGCGATCAGCTCTTCATTCTTCTCGTAAAAAGTATACAGAGGCATGTTACTTTTAAAGTTACCTTCCTGATTTCCTTCCACGGATATCTGAACTCTTTCGGCTCCGCAGGAATCCACAATGGAATTCACAATGGAATAAATCTGGATATCTTCCGACACTTCCATGGTATTTTCCTGAAAGGCACGGTTCATATTGATATAGCAGATCCCGTCCGCGGTAACCGCGTTGATCGGAAGGGAATCCGCCGATAAAGTGGCGTAATGGCCGTCCTGAGACGGACCTTTGACCAGCTGCTCCAGAACAAGCATCTCTTTGGGAATGGTACGGCGGTAACGGACCGTCCGCTCTTCTTTCAGAAGCTGTTCGCCTTTCTCATCCGCAAAATACAGAGTGATGGTATCTGACCGGTATTCGTCTGCGTCTTTTCCGGACAGTTGCACGAATGTGCTTCCCGTCATATCGCCCACCGGCTCGTTTCTGGAATCTGTCAGTTCCTGGCCGTCCACGGTAAAACGGACGGCTTCTATTCCGGGTATCTGCATGAATGTTTCCACAATACCCGCTCTTGTCAGGACTTCTCTCCCCCGGCTCATTTCCAGATAAGCTCCGTTAAAATCGATCACCAGCAGATTCTCCTGGAGATCATAGGAATTCACGGAAACGGATTCCGGAAGAAGGGCTGTTCCGTCTTCCGGAGTCTCTCTGGAGGTAATCCGCATCATCAGATCCGGCATCATAAAATCCAGCGTCTCCTCCTGAGGATGATACGCCTGTTTTTTCAGAGAGGTCTCCCCTGTATTCAGGTAAAAATAACTGTATGTTTCTTCCTGCTCCGCCTGGACTTCTCCCCTGTTCTCAATGGTACATCCTGCCGGAAGCACACAGATCAGGGCCGCCAGAAGAAGCATCTTTAATATTCTCTTCATCCGGCACCTCCTACGGAATATATGACAGCGGAATACGGACGGAAAACGTGGTTCCCTCCCCTTCCCTGCTGAATACTTTGATCACGCCATGATGCATGGCGATCGTGCTTCTGGTGATGGCAAGACCCAGGCCCGTACCGCCGATCTCCCTGGAGTGGGATTTATCCACCCGGTAAAATCTCTCAAAAATACGGTCCAGTGAATCCTCGGGGATTCCCATTCCGGAATCCGCCACAGTCACATAAAAGTATTTGTGATCCGCGTCAAGGGACACTCTCACCCAGCCTTCATCCACATTGTACTTGATTCCGTTCTCCACCAGGTTACTGATAGCGGAGGTGAACTTGATCTCATCCACGTCCGCTTCCACAGGACGGAAACTGTCGAGGATCAGATCGATCTTACGCTTGTCCGCGATAGGACGCAGCCTTTTCAGGATATCCTCCAGAAGCTGGTTGATATTCATATGCTGGATCTGAAGATCCGCAGTCTTTTTATCCATCTTCACAAGGGTAAGAAGATCGGTGATAATGCGGTTCTCTCTGTCGATCTCCGCGGTAATATCACGCATAAATTCCTGATACAGCTCCTCCGGCACGCCGGACTGCCCCACCAGGGAATCTGCCAGAACCTTCATGGAAGTCATGGGAGTCTTCAGCTCATGGGACACATTGGAAACGAATTCCGACCTGGACTCGTCCAGCACTTTCATACGGGCAAGCATTTTGTTGAACGCGTCTGTGATAAGCTCTGTCTCCGTATAGTCGGGAACAGAAATGGCTTCATTCTGGTATCCGTCCGTCAGATCCTCAATAGACTTGGTGACCCTGGCCAGCGGTTTCACCAGCACCGCCGAAAGGATATACGCCAGAAAAACAGAAAGAATGACAATGATACTGAGAATGACCATGCCCATCCATTCCAGTTCTCCCATTGTGGCGGAAATCTCCCTCAGAGAAATCGTCGCAAGTATGGTTCCCTGGGTCTGAGGCACGTCTGCGCTCTTAACAGGGATCGCAAACTCCAGCATCTGTCCTTTTTTTTCATAATCTGTGGGCTCACCGTCACGAAAACAGCGGATTGCTTTCGATGAAATCAGCGTTTTTCCTTCGTCCACCTGATAGGTGTCTTTGACGATCCGGAAATCCCTGTCTGTGATCAGGATACGGCCGCCGTAAATATTAGACAACAACTCCAGCTTGCTGTTGACAGCTTCCGAGCTGGAGTCATTCAGATAATTCTCTTTTATGATCTGATCGCACAGAATACTGCACTGGGTGCGTACCGTGCTGATCCTCACCGCGATTCCCTGTTCTCTGTATCCTGCGATCAGAGCCTGCGTAATGATCACGCTGGGTACAATTCCCAGAATCACCAGAATGACCATGATCCGGAACCGGAGGCTTTTAAAAAATTTCTTCGGCTTGCTCATATATTACGCCTGGAAATAATATCCCACGCCCCATTTGGTGTGTACGTATTTCGGCTCACTGGGATTTGCCTCGATCTTCTCGCGGAGACGGCGGATATGTACGTCCACGGTTCTTACGTCTCCGGGATACTCGTATCCCCATACGATATTCAGAAGATTCTCTCTGCTGTACACTTTATTGGGATTAAACACAAGAAGTTCAAGTACATCGAACTCCTTGGCGGTAAGATTGATCTCTTTCCCTCCGATGAATACTCTCCGGCTTTCGCAGTCCAGTTTCAAATCTCCCGCTTCGACGGTTTTTGCCTTTTCTTTTTCCTCTTTGTCTGTACGGGCCCGGCGCATGATCGCCTTGATCCTGGCCTTCACTTCCAGAATATTGAATGGCTTGGTAATATAATCGTCCGCGCCGTACTCCAGTCCCAGGATCTTATCCATATCTTCGCCCTTGGCAGTAAGCATCACAATGGGAACATTGGAAAACTCCCTGATCTGCTGGCAGACTTCAAGGCCGTCCATCTTCGGAAGCATCAGATCCAGAAGGATAATATCATAGTGATTCTCCTTAGCCTTCTCCACTGCCTCTTCCCCGTCGTAGGCGCAGTCCACTTCCATACCGTCCTGCTCCAGGTTGAAACGGATACCCTTGACAATCAGTTTCTCATCATCTACCACTAATACTTTCCTGCTCATTTACGATCTCCTATTCTACTGAAATCTTATCTTTTATCTTTGAGAAGGTGCTTTCCTTGATCCCGGAGACATTCATGATCTCCTCGATACTGGAAAAACCTCCATGTTCTTCTCTATACGCCAGGATTGCCTCAGCCTTTGCCTCTCCGATGCCGCTTAATGTCATAAGGGCGTCCGCATCCGCGGTATTCAGATTGACTTTCGCCTCTTCGCCGCTCTGCGAAGAATCTGAAAGGCTCCCGCCGGCAGCGGCATTCCCGCTGTTCTGGCCCGGAGGGATCATCTCCTGCGCTTCTTCCTTCGTAGGCACATAAATCTGCTGTCCGTCGCTTAACGTCTGAGCCTGGTTAATATATGTTCCCGCTGCTTCCGGCAGAAAACCGCCCGCCGTCTCAATGGCCTGGAACACACGGCTGCCCGGATCCAGAGCATATACTCCCGGTCTTGCCACCGCTCCGCAGACGTCCACATATATCTTCTGCGGTTCCGCCTGTCCGGAGACCTCCTCACTCTGCGCCGCGCTGCCGCTTTCCGTCTCTTCCGGAACAGGGGATGTCTGCGTCCGGTTCTCTCCGGATGCACTGCCTTTGGCCTTCTCTTCCTGCTCCGTCTCCGACGCCGTCTCTTCCGAAACAGATCCTTCCGCTTCTTCATCCGCAAGGAAAAACTCCGCCTCCCGCGAACTCCGGCATCCTGCCGCCAAAAAGCAGAGACACAGCGCTATAACCGGCAGACTCAGCCTGCACAGCTTATTTCTGATTATGTTTCTGATATCGGTTCACTCCTTCTGTCTGTAAAACTGCCCGCCGTCTTTCCGGAGGGAATGTTTTCTGCAAGAGTTCCCGATATTTATGCCTGACCAGTTCCTATTTTAACGAATCCCCTATATATTTACAATAGGTAACTTTTATTTTTCCCATTTAAAAATCACGATGCCCGCGATAGCCACTGCCATGCCAAGGACTTTGCGCCACTCGAAAGGCTGTTTTTCCGTGCCGAACATTCCCATCAGTTCTATCACATAAGCCACGATCAGCTGTGAGATCACGATGAGCATTGCCGCTCTTGCAGGCCCCAGCGATCCCATGCTCCGGATCACGGTGATGGTGATAAAAGCGCCGATCACTCCGCCCAGAAGCGTATATTTATTTTCCACCTGCCACAGAGCGGAAACACTTTCCCTTCCTGTGAAAAACCATGCCAGCACGCACACCGCAAAAGCGGAAAGCTGTACCCAGCCGGCGGATACCCACAGGCTTGTCTGTTTCGTCACCTCCGTATTAAAAACTCCCTGGATACTCATCAGGGCTCCGGAAAGCAGCGCCGCAAAAAATCCCAACATATCATCATTCCTCCGTATATGAGATACGGTTTCGGTCCGGCTTCCACCCGACCCCCGAAACCGAAGAAAGAGGCGGGTGATCATACCTGCCTCTTTCGATACTTACTGTTAATATATACGGATAAACCTGTTTTCATGCGTCCGCCGCAACTCTGTCAGCTTTTTCCGGCATCGCCGGATCCTGCACTGCAGTGACAGTGGCAGCCGCATCCGCTGCAGTTCCCGCCGCACTGAATGGATTTCCCGTTTTTCCTGGCGCGGATCATGCTCCTGACGATCAGCCCCACGATCAGGATCAGAACTGCAAGTACGATTACTGTTCCCATAGTCAGACCTCCCTGAATTTCAGTTTTATTTTAGCACGTCTGCGCCGAAAGGTACACCTTTTTGCAGATTATCTTGCCACACTTCTTACATTGACGTTCAGCGTCCCGCTCTCTCTGTAGGGTCTGAAAAGCAAATAGATGAAGCCGATAACGAGCAGGAACGCCACAGCTGTGAAGATACCGAACCCGCCACCTGTCACAAGCATACCGATCTGGTAGATGCACAGGGAAACCACATATGCCAGCAGGCACTGATATCCGATGGCGAAAAGGAACCATTTCGTGTTGTTCATCTCTCTCTTGATCGCGCCCATAGCCGCGAAGCAGGGAGCGCACAGAAGATTGAATACCAGGAAGGAGTACGCCGCGACAGCGCTCATGCTGCCTGCAAGCTGTCCCCAGAACTCCACGCCGTCTTCCGCCACTTCCGCGAAGCCGTAAAGGATACCGAAGGTTCCCACCACGTTTTCTTTTGCGATCAGTCCGGTTACAGCCGCAACCGCCATCTTCCAGTCGCCCCATCCTAATGGCGCGAAGAGCGGAGCGATCACACCGCCGATTTTGGCCAGGATACTGTCGTTGAGCTGTTCCGCCTCCAGCATGCCGAAGGAACCGTCCACCCATCCGAAGCTCATGAGGAACCACAGAAGGATGGTGGAGAGCAGGATGATCGTACCTGCCTTCTTAATGAAGGACCAGCCGCGCTCCCACATGCTTCTCAGCACGCTTCCCACGGTGGGAAGATGATATGCCGGAAGCTCCATAACGAAGGGAGCCGGATCGCCGGCGAACATCTTTGTCTTTTTCAGGATGATACCGGAGCATACAATAGCGGCGATACCCACAAAGTACGCGCTGGGAGCAACCCAGGAAGCGCCTCCGAACAGGGCTCCCGCGATCAGGGCGATGATGGGGAGCTTCGCGCCGCAGGGAATAAATGTCGTTGTCATAATGGTCATCTTGCGGTCGCGGTCATTCTCAATAGTCCTGGATGCCATAACTCCGGGAACGCCGCATCCCGTACCAATGAGCATGGGGATAAAGGATTTGCCGGAGAGGCCGAATTTGCGGAAGATACGGTCCATGATAAAAGCAACGCGGGCCATATATCCGCAGCCTTCCAGGAAAGCCAGGAAAATAAACAGTACCAGCATCTGGGGAACGAATCCCAGAACCGCGCCCACGCCGGCAACGATACCGTCAAGGATCAGGCCCTGGAGCCATCCCGCGCAGTGGATGCTTACCAGAAAGCTTTCGACAGCCGGAGGAATGATCTCTCCGAAAAGCACGTCGTTGGTCCAGTCTGTCACATAAGTACCGACGGTAGTTACGGAAACATAGTAAACGATATACATAACCGCCGCGAAGATCGGCAGCGCCAGGATACGGTTGGTCACGATTCTGTCGATCTTGTCGGAAACCGTCATCTTTTCGCCGGTATGTTTTTTGCGGCAGCATTCTCCAATGATGGAGGAAATATAATTATACCGCTCGTTGGTGATAATACTTTCCGTATCGTCATCCATCTCGTTTTCAATCTTCGTGATCTCTGCGGAGACATCCGGAACAGAGGTGAGCTGCTGAGAGATCTTGTCGTCCTTTTCCAGAAGTTTAATGGCAAAGAACCTTCTCTGTTCTGACGGAACAGAACTTCCCAGCTTATCTTCGATGGAATCCAGCACTTCCTCCACTCTCGGGTCAAAATTATGTACCGGCGGATTATTCTTGCGGGCCCTCGCAAGCTGAACGGCTTTTTCCGCAGCCTGCATAACGCCGTCGCCTTTCAGCGCGGAGATCTCCACCACCGCGCAGCCCAGCTTCTTCGCCAGTTTTTCTGTCATGATCTGATCGCCGTTTTTCCTTATCAGATCCATCATATTGACGGCCATCACCACAGGGATTCCCAGTTCCATAAGCTGTGTGCTGAGATAGAGATTTCGCTCCAGGTTCGTACCGTCAATGATGTTCAGGATCGCGTCCGGCTTCTCATTGATCAGATAGTTCCTGGCTACAACCTCCTCCAGTGTATAGGGAGAAAGGGAATAAATTCCCGGAAGGTCGGCGATCACAACGTCTTTGTTTCCTTTCAGCTTTCCTTCTTTTTTCTCCACAGTTACTCCCGGCCAGTTTCCCACGAACTGGTTCGCTCCGGTCAGTGCGTTGAACAGGGTCGTCTTTCCACTGTTTGGATTGCCGGCCAGTGCAATCGTTAATGCCATCTCTCTTTCCTCCTCTTCTATTCTACCGCGATCATTTCCGCGTCTGCTTTCCGTACGGACAGTTCGTAACCCCTTACGGTTACTTCCACCGGATCTCCCAGGGGCGCCACTTTGCGCACATAGACGCTGACGCCTTTGGTAATTCCCATATCCATGATCCTTCTTTTTACAGGACCCTCGCCGTTCAGCTTCACCACTTTCGCTGTCTGGCCCACTCTGACGTCTTTCAATGTCTTCATGATATCTCCTCCCTTCAGTTCACCATGACTTTATTTGCCATATCCCGGCCAATAGCCACTCTGGAATCCTTCACATTTACGATCAGATTCCCTCCGGCGGCGGAAACAACCGTTACCTCTGTTCCCGCGACAAATCCCAGCGATTCCAGGAAACGCCGGGTATCTTCTTTCCCGCCCACTCTGCCGATAATATATGGTTCTCCGTTTTTTACCATTGACAATGGCATCATGTCTACCCTTCTTTCATTGTTAGCTTTGAGAAACTCTTTTGCTAAAGTTAGTATATGCGAACTAACTTTGTTTGTCAACACTTACTTTTGGAAATTTTCAGTATTTTCTTTAAATAGTAACTGTAAAAAAAGAACGGCACGGCTTTTCAGCCATACCGTTCTTTCCTTTTATTCTCATTTTCACGCCAGACATTTCTCCAGTATTCCGATCATCTGATCGATATGTTCTTTTGTAATGATAAGGGGCGGAACAAGACGGAGTACGTCGCTTCCCGCCGAGATCACCAGAAGGCCGTTCTCCAGGGCTTTCGTCACGACGCTGCCTACGGGAACGCCGGTGATCACCAGGCCCTGCATAAAGCCTTTTCCTCTTCTCGCGGCCACAGTATCGAATTTCTCAACAAGACCGTCCAGCTTTTCCTCCAGATAGGGCGTCAGCTCCTGTACATGCTCCAGGATATGATCCTTCTCAAAAATATCAAACACCTTGCTCACAGCGGCGCAGACAAAAGGATTGCCGCCGTAGGTTGTTCCGTGATCCCCGGGAGCCAGAGACGCCTGCGCGGCTTTTTCCCCCAGTACGAATGCGCCTACGGGAACGCCGCTTCCCAGCGCTTTTGCGCAGGTCATGATATCCGGCTTCACACCGTAAGACTGCCATGCAAAATAGGCGCCCGTACGTCCCATGCCGCACTGGATCTCATCGAAGATCAGGATAATGTCTTTCTCATCACAGATTTTGCGGAGTCCTTCAAGGAAGCTCTGCTTTGCCGGGTAGATTCCTCCCTCGCCCTGTACGGTTTCTGTGATAATGGCGCAGGTTTTCTCTGTGATCTGGGCTTTCACACTGTCCAGATCATTAAAATCAGCGAACTTCACCCCGCCGATCAGCGGCTCGAAGGGTTTCCGGTAGTGTTCGTTTCCCGTAACCGAAAGGGCTCCCATGCTTCTGCCGTGGAAGGAATGATTCATGGCGACGATCTCATACCGCTCCTTCTCTCCCTTGGCGTAAGCATATTTTCTGGCGGCTTTCAGAGCGCCCTCAATAGCCTCCGTACCGCTGTTGGTAAAAAACGCCTTGCTCATGCCGCTGGCTTTCACCAGTTTTTCTCCGGCCTCGCTCATGGGTTCGTTGTAATACAGATTGGAGATGTGAAGGAGTTTGTCGATCTGGGCTTTCAGCGCCTCGTCATATCCCGGATAATGATATCCCAGGGCGTTTACGGCGATTCCCGCCGCGAAATCCAGATATTTTTTTCCTTCCGTATCGTAAAGCCAGCATCCCTCCCCGTGATCCAGAACCACGGGAAAGCGGTTATAGGTATGGAGAATGCTTTTCTCCGACTGCTGCATCTGTTCATTCATGTTCATTGTAATATTTTTCGCCGTCCTCTCTTAAGATTGCCGTTCCGATTCCTTTGTTTGTAAAGATCTCCAGAAGGAGACTGTGAGGGATCCTTCCGTCCAGGATATGCACCCGGTTTACCCCCTGCTCGATAGCGTCGATACAGTTTTTGAGCTTGGGGATCATTCCGCCTCCTACAAATCCCTCGTCGATCAGTTCTCTGGCCTCATGGACATGGAGTTCTGAGATCAGCGTTTCCGGATCGTTCTGATCCCTGTATACACCCTCGATATCGGAGAGGAAGGCCAGCTTCTCCGCGTGGACTGCCTCCGCGATAGCGCAGGCGGCGTCGTCGGCGTTGATATTATAAGAGTCAAAATTCTCGTCGAATCCCACGGGGAACACGATGGGAAGGAAATCTCTTTCCAGAAGATCGTAGAGGATCTTCGGATCCACCTCTTTGATCTCTCCCACATATCCGATATCCTCTCCGCCGGACAGTTTCTTCTCACACTTCAGAAGGCCGCCGTCCTTGCCACTGATGCCTACTGCCTTCACGCCAAGAGATTCCACCAGTGTTACCAGTTCCTTGTTCACCTTCGCCAGAACCATCTCCGCGATTTCCATGGTGTCTTTATCCGTTACCCGGAGTCCGTTTACAAAGCGGGGTTCCATACCGACCTTGTTTACCCAGCGGCTGATCTCCTTCCCGCCTCCGTGGACAATGATAGGCTTGAATCCTACCAGTTTCAGAAGGACCGCGTCCTTGATGACATTGGCTTTCAGTTCTTCATCCAGCATGGCGCTTCCGCCGTATTTAATCACTACGATTTTTCTGTTAAACCGCTGGATATAGGGAAGGGCTTCGATCAGCACCTCCGCCTTGTCCAGATACATCTGCTTTACCATTTTTTCATTCTCCTCTTTTCGCCGTCTTTTCCGGCATTCTTCAAACTGCAGTTCCCGTCTGCCTTTCTGCTGTTATCCTCCTCCGCGGCGTCAGGAACGGTAGTCCGCGTTGATCTTCACGTAATCATATGTCAGATCGCAGCCCCAGGCCGTGGCGGAAGCGTCTCCCATCTTCACGTCCGCAATGGCAGTGACCTCATTTTCGGAAAGGATCTTCGTCGCCTCTTCTTCGCTGTAACCGGTGGATACGCCGTTCTCCATGATCTTGATCTTCCCTGCGCGGCTCTCAAAATAAAGATCCACTTTTTCCGGGTCAAACTTCGCCCCGGAATATCCCATGGCGCACAGGATCCTTCCCCAGTTGGCGTCATGTCCGTAGATCGCCGCTTTTGTAAGAGAGGAAGAAACCACGGATTTACTTAAAGTGACCGCCTGCTCCTTACTCTCGGCGCCGATGATCTTCACCTCGAACAGCGCGGTGGCTCCCTCCCCGTCGCCGGCGATTTTTTTCGCCAGAGTGGTATTCACATAATTCAGAGCCTGGCAGAATTTCTCATAATCTTCATTTTTCTCAGTGATCTCGGGATTCCCCGCCATACCGCCGGCAAGCAGCAGCACCGTATCGTTGGTGGAAGTGTCCCCGTCCACGGACACCATGTTGTAGGTATCCTTAACGCTTTCGCTTAACGCCTCCTGAAGAAGTTCCTTCGAGATATTCACATCGGTGGTGACAAAGCTGAGCATGGTGCACATATTGGGATGGATCATCCCGGAGCCCTTGCACATGCCGCCTACTGTAACGGTCTTTCCGCCGATCTCCACCTGCACTGCCGCTTCCTTCTCCACAGTGTCTGTGGTCATAATGGCTTTCGCCGCCAGATTGCCCGCTTCCAGACTTCCGTCAAGCTTCGGAGCCATCTGCTTCACGCCTGCGGCCAGCTTCTCAATGGGAAGCTGCATTCCGATCACGCCTGTGGAGGCCACCAGAACGCTGTCCTCCGGAACATGGAGGACTTCCGCCGCGGCTTTTGCCGTCTCCCGGCAGTATCCGTACCCCTCTTCTCCTGTGCAGGCGTTGGCGATGCCGCTGTTGCACACGATCGCCTGCGCCGCGGGATGGTGGTATACGATCTCCTGGTCCCATTTCACCGGAGCCGCTTTTACCACGTTGGTGGTAAAGGTTCCCGCCGCTTTGCAGGGATTCTCCGCATATATCATAGCCATATCGGTTCTTCCCTGATATTTGATCCCCGCCGCTGTGGAAGCGGCCCGGAATCCTTTTGCCGCTGTTACGCCGCCTTTGATTATTTCCATGGTGTATTCCTCATTTCTGTTTTTTCTGTTTATACCTGTGACGCCGGACGGCCGGTTCCTGTCCATCCGTGAAAAACCTGCCGTATCTTCCGCACATTGAAACCTTCTCTTTACGGTACCATGGGGATCTGTCTCAGCCCCTCGGCCTCGTCGAATCCGAACAGAAGATTCATATTCTGCACCGCCTGGCCTGCCGCGCCTTTTACCAGATTATCCATAGCGCCCATCATGATGATCCGTTTCGTCCGCGGATCGATCTTAAAGTTCACGTCCACATAGTTGCTGCCCTCCACCCATTTCGTCTGAGGACACACGTCTTTGTCCAGCACGCGGACGAACTGCTCTTTTTCATAATATTTATCATAAGCCGCCTTTACTTCCTCATAGGAAACGTCTTTTTTCAGAGAAGCGTAAGCGGTGATCAGGATCCCCCTGTTCATGGGGATCAGGTGAGGAGTGAAATTGATCAGCACCTCCTGACCGCAGGCGTATCCCAACTGGTCCTCGATCTCCGGCGTATGACGGTGTGACGCCACGCCGTAGGCCTTGATATTTTCGTTTACCTCGCAGAAAAGATTATCCGTCTTGGCTCCTCTTCCCGCCCCTGATGTTCCTGACTTCGCGTCTATGATTATGGTGGACGGATCGATCATGTTCTCTTTCAGAAGAGGATAGATGGAGAGCGTGGAACAGGTGGGATAGCAGCCCGGATTGGCTACCAGCCGCGCTTTTTTGATATCCTCCCTGTTGATCTCGCAGAGACCGTAAACCGCTTCCTCAATAAACTGGGGGGATTTATGTTCGATCCCGTACCATTTCTCATATTTCTTAACATCTTTGATCCGGAAATCCGCGCTGAGATCGATCACTTTCGCCCGGGAAAGGATCCCCTCGTTCACCAGAGACGCGCACAGCCCCTGGGGCGTCGCCGTAAAGATCACGTCCGCCTCCTCTGAGAGCTTCTCCATGTTGTCGTCCATACATCCGGCGTCCACCAGTTTAAAAAAGTTCTGATAAATACCTGCGTATTTCTTATCTATATAACTCCTGGAACCATACCAGGCAATCTCCACGTCCTTATGCCCCAGAAGCAGACGGACAAGTTCGTTGCCCGCGTATCCTGTAGCGCCGATGATTCCTGCTTTTATCATAATCCATTTTCCTCCTCGCAGCATGATGTCTCTGTCACGGCGTCCGCGCCGGATATGCGTTTGCTTTCCGGTTTTCCCGCACTGCCGCTGTGATGTTACGATTATACATCTCATTTGCATAATATGCAACATAAAATTTTATCTTTTTTCTTCCCCTTCCGCGGGCAATCACTGCATTTTTATACGATTTACCGCTGTATATTTGTATTTTTATGCAAAAAATAATTATACATTTTTTCAAATGCCCTATTGCATATTTATAAAAAATGTTGTATATTATCCCTTGTCAACAATCAGCGAAAATAATCACAAGAGAAATCGCCCGCTGCTTCCGGCTTCGTCCGGCTCAGGGGGAAATTTATTTCAGGAGGATATGAATATGAAAGAAAAAGTTGTTCTCGCCTACTCAGGCGGCCTGGATACCACCGCTCTGATCCCGTGGCTGAGGGAGACCTTCGACTATGACGTTATCTGCTGCTGTGTAAACTGCGGACAGGGAAACGAACTGGACGGACTTGACGAGAGAGCCAGAATGTCCGGCGCGTCCAAATTATATATTGAAGATATTGTAGACGAGTTCTGCGATGAATTTATCATGCCCTGCGTGGAGGCCGGCGCCGTATACGAGCACCAGTATCTCCTGGGAACCTCCATGGCCCGTCCCGCTATCGCGCGGAAGCTGGTGGAGATCGCCCGCAAAGAGAACGCCGTAGCTATCTGCCACGGCGCTACCGGAAAAGGCAACGACCAGATCCGTTTCGAGCTTGGCATCAAGGCCCTCGCTCCCGATATCAAGATCATCGCCCCCTGGCGTATGACAGACGTATGGACCATGCAGTCCCGTGAGGACGAGATCGCATACTGTCAGGCGCACGGCATCAATCTTCCCTTTGACGCCCGCCACAGCTACAGCCGCGACCGCAACCTGTGGCACATCAGCCACGAGGGACTGGAACTTGAGGATCCCTCTCAGGCTCCCAACTACGACGATATGCTGGTTCTCAGCGTAACTCCGCAGAAGGCTCCCGATAAGGAGACCGAGATCACCATGACTTTCGAGGCAGGCGTTCCGAAGACCCTGAACGGCAAAGCCATGAAAGTATCCGAGATCATCACCGAACTGAACCGCCTGGGCGGAGAAAACGGCATCGGCATCGTCGATATCGTGGAAAACCGTGTGGTAGGCATGAAGTCCCGCGGCGTTTACGAGACTCCGGGAGGAACCATCCTCATGGCGGCTCACGAGCAGCTTGAGGAACTGATCCTTGACCGCGACACCATGGAAGCCAAGAAGAAACTGGGAAGCCAGTTCGCCCAGGTCGTATACGAGGGCAAATGGTTCACACCGCTCCGCGAGGCGATCCAGGCATTCGTGGAATCCACTCAGAAATATGTCACCGGCGAAGTAAAACTGAAGCTTTACAAAGGAAACATCATCAAAGCCGGAACGACATCTCCATACAGCCTGTACAATGAATCTCTTGCTTCCTTCACCACAGGCGATATGTACGACCACCACGACGCGGACGGATTCATCACACTGTTCGGCCTGCCCCTGAAGGTCCGCGCAATGAAGCTTCAGGAAGTGGAGAATAATAAAAAAGGCAATTAACTCCCGGTTAATTATTTGTAACCGGAAATTAAATTATACTCAGTTGTGAGCAGCCTCCTGCTCTGATATGATGTAATCAGCAAAGGCCGATGCGATATCAGAGCAAGGAGGTTTTTTTATGCAAATAGGAGAAGTTATCCGCACATATAGAAAAAAACAGAATCTGACACAGGAGGAAATGGCGAACAGGCTGGGAGTATCCGCTCCGGCTGTAAATAAATGGGAAAACGGTTCATCGCTCCCCGACATCTCCATGCTAGTGCCTGTCGCCCGCCTTCTGGAGATCACCCCTGACATTCTCCTGTCCTTTCAGGAGGATGTTTCTCAGGAAGAAATCAATCAGATCGTACAGGAAGTAGATGAAAAATTCCGGAAAGAAGAAAGCTATGAAGATATTTTTCAGTTCGTAAAGAAAAAGATCGCCCGGTATCCCAACAGCGAACGGCTTGCCGGACAGCTGGCCATGATCATGGACGCATGGCGTATTCTCCGCAAACTTCCGGCTTCGGAACAGACCGAAGAATACGATAGAACAATCCGGGAATGGTATCAGGCCGCATTAAAAAGCGAGGACGAAGAAGTAAGAGAACGGGCGGCAGATTCCCTGTATACCTACTACTACCGAAATGAACGATATGAGGAGGCTGAAAAATATCTCAGTTATTTTTCGGGGAAAGACCCTCTCCGTAAAATACATCAGGCAATGCTTTACCGGAAGCAGGGAAAAACAGACGACGCTTACAGAACATATGAAGAACTGATATTTCAAAGTCATAATATGCTGGAAATCGCCATGCAGAATATCCAGCTCTGGGTCATTGAGGACGGCGATATAGAAAAAGCCCGCTTCATGACAGAAAAACTGAAGAACATGGAAAATCTTTTTGATATGGGCGATTATTATAAGGTTTCCGCAGAATTAAGTCTCGCACAGGCGGAAAAGGATGCGGACGCAACGGCAGCGTGTATGGCAAAGCTTCTGGACAACGCAGGGAAGCTGGACGCCTATGCCTCCTCCCCTCTTTACGAACACATGGAGTTCAAACCACTCAGTCCGGAATTTGCCGCTCATCTGAAAGAGACGCTGCAAAAATCCGCCCGGGAGGATGAAAGCTACAGTTTTATGAAAGGCAATAAAAAATAGGAGTTCAGGTTATTCCACCTGAACTCCTTTTTTCTTCAGACTCTTATACATCCACTCCCGAAACAGGGCGTAGATTACCGAAACAAGGGGAATGAAGATCAGCATTCCCGCGACTCCCATAAGGCTGCCGCCCACGGTAACCGCCACCAGAACCCATACAGAAGGGAGGCCTACCGATCCGCCCACCACATGAGGATAGATCAGATTGCCCTCGATCTGCTGCAGCACAAGGAACAGGATCAGGAACAGCAGCGCTTTCACCGGACTTACCAGCAGGATCAGAAGGAAACTGATCGCACATCCGATAAAAGCTCCGAAAATGGGGATCAGCGCCGTAAATGCGATCAGCACGCCCACCAGCATTGCGTACGGGAAGCGGAAAATCGTCATGGCGACGAAGAACATGGTCCCCAGGATCACCGCCTCGATGCACTGCCCCGTGACAAAACGGGAAAATGTATTGTTTGCCAGAGAACATACATGAAGCAGATATTTCACCGTCTTCTCCGGAAGGAGGGCAAAAAGGGCCTTCTTCGCCTGTACCATCAGCTTCTCCTTCTGTATCAGGATATAGCAGGCGAACACAAAAGCGATACTGGCGTTCATTGCTGTGTTGGCGATCCCCACTGTCACCGTAACGGCAGAAGAGAGAATATTATTTACGCCGTTCTGCAGGACTCCCATAATGGAATCCACCATCTTCTGCGGCTCGATCTCCAGAGAATTCGCCCATTCTACAATAGCGGAATTATTCTGGAATGTGCTGTCGATCCAGATCTGCAGATTCCGGATCCCTGTCTCGATGCCTTTTCCCAGTCCCATAACGGTACTGCCCAGCTCCGGCAGGATCACAAAGCCCGCTATCATAATGATCAGAATCACCAGAAGAAGGGCCAGGACGAGGCTTACCGGACGGGCCGCTTTCGCCGCTCTCCGGCTGTTCTTCAGCCTGCCTCTGCCGAAAATATTCCTCTCCAAAAAACTCATGGGAACATTCAGCACAAAGGCGATGCCCCCGCCCAGGATGAAGGGAAACACCAGTCCGATCATGGTCCCCAGCACTCCCAGCACCACATCTATATTCTGCAGTCCCACATACAGCATTACTGTAAAGAGGATCAGCAGCATAATGCTTTTCATTTGTTTTTTATCCACTTCCGTCAGACACCTCCCTGTCGTAATATCAGTCATTCTATCACGGATTTCCCTTTCACGCCAGTATATTTCCTCTTTATTTGATTTGACAGATAAAAACCATACCCATATAATTAATGATGCCGGAACGGAATCGCGTATCCGTCCCATGAAAGCAGCCGAAAATACAGCACAGAAACGGAGGCGGCAAAATGACAAATCCAAAGACATTCGCCCTTAAGGGCAGCATATGCTTCAGCGCGGACCCAGGCCATCTGGTTTCCGAAGAAAATGCTTATGTGATCTGCGAGAACGGTAAATGCGCAGGCGTTTACAGAGAACTTCCGGAACGGTTCCGGGGAATTCCCTGTACAGACGCTGGAAATTCCCTGATCATTCCCGGTCTCACCGATCTCCATCTCCACGCGCCCCAGTACAGCTTCCGGGGAACACATATGGATCTGGAGCTTCTGGACTGGCTGGACACAGTTACCTTTCCGGAAGAAGCCCGGTACGCCGACCTGGCGTACGCCGGAAAAGCCTACCGTATCTTCGCAGAGGATCTGAAAAAAAGCTTCACCACCAGAGCCTGCATTTTCGGTACGCTCCATGTAGAAGCAACGGAACTTCTTATGGATCTGACAGAAGAGACAGGTGTAAAAGCATATATCGGCAAAGTCAATATGGACCGCAACGGTCCCTGCGATCTTCAGGAAGAGAGCGCCGAAAGCTCTGCCAGGGCGACGGTGCGCTGGCTTGAGGATACCCGGGGAAAATACCGGAACGTCCGGCCCATCCTGACGCCCCGCTTCATCCCCTCCTGCTCGGATGAACTGATGACGGAACTTGCCGCTATCCAGAAAAATTACCGTCTTCCTGTACAGTCCCATCTTTCGGAAAATCCGGGGGAAGCCGCCTGGGTAAAAGAACTCTGTCCGGATTCAGAGTTCTACGGAGCAGCCTACGACCGTTTCGGACTCTTCGGAGGAGACGGCTGTCCCACGATCATGGCGCACTGCGTCTACTCCTCAGAAGAGGAAATCACCCTGATGAGACAGCGGGGCGTCTATGTGGCCCACTGTCCGCAGTCCAACACCAATCTATCTTCCGGTATCGCACCCGTGCGGCGCTTTATGGAAGAAGGGCTGAATATGGGACTTGGCACCGACATCGCCGGAGGCCATTCCCTTTCCATGCTGCGCGCCGCGGCTGACGCCGTGCAGGTTTCCAAACTCCGCTGGCGGCTGGCTGACGATTCACAGAAAGCCCTCTCCTTTGCCGAGGCCTTTTATCTGGCGTCCGCGGGAGGCGGCAGCTTTTTCGGAAGTACCGGCGCTTTCCTTGAAGGATACGACTTCGACGCTCTGATCCTGGACGACAGTTTCTGGGCTTATCCCGGAACGCTTACCGCCGGAGAACGGCTGGAGCGCCTGGCCTATATCGGCGACGAGCGCTGTATCGCCGGAAAATATGTCTGCGGAGAGAAACTCTTCTGAAAAAATCCGCCAAAAGGCAAACGCTGCAGGGTATCCGGCATTTTGGCGCGTCAGCACAAAAAGGATATCCTGTGAAATAATAAAAATTCCGCATAAATATGCGGACGAGGAGACTACAAATGAAGACATCACAGATCAAACTGAAAAATTCCCTGATCCTGCTTCTCACCGCCACCATATGGGGCGTGGCTTTCGTAGCCCAGAGCGTGAGCATGGATTATATAGGAGGATTCACTTTCAACGCCGCCCGAAACCTGATCGGCGCGGCGGTGCTCCTTCCTGTTATCTGGTTTCTGAACAGAGGAAAGAAACAGGAGGAAATTTCCGCAGAGCAAAGAAGAGCGCAGCGCCGCGTCCTCATCACAGGAGGATGCGCCTGCGGGGTTCTTCTCTGTCTTGCCAGTAATTTTCAGCAGTTCGGGATCAAATATACCACAGTGGGCAAGGCCGGCTTCATTACCGCCTGCTACATTGTGATCGTTCCCGTTATCGGACTCTTTCTCGGAAAGAAATGCAGCTCTTTTATCTGGGCAGCCGTCGTGCTGGCTCTTGCCGGGCTGTATCTTCTCTGTATCAAAGACGGTTTTTCTGTGGGAAAGGGAGATTTTCTCGTACTTATCTGCGCAGTATTTTTCTCCCTGCATATTCTGGTGATCGATCACTTTTCACCGCTCACCGACGGAGTGAAAATGTCCTGCATCCAGTTCGCCGTGTGCGGCGTCCTGTCCGGCATCCCGGCTCTCCTTCTGGAGAATCCCCGGATCTCCAGTCTGCTTGCGGCCTGGGTTCCTGTTCTCTATGCCGGCGTCCTGTCCTGCGGCGTCGCCTACACTCTGCAGATCATCGGCCAGAAGGGAATGAACCCCACCGTCGCGTCTTTGATCCTCAGCCTGGAATCCTGTATCTCCGTACTGGCAGGCTGGATCATCCTGGGGCAGAAGCTGAGCGGTCGGGAGATCGCCGGCTGTGTCATCATGTTTGCAGCCATTGTGCTGGCCCAGCTTCCGGGCAGAAACCGTCCGGACATATAACACACAGAACCCCTGGCCGCCGTCTCCGGCAGTCAGGGGTTCCCTTTTACTCTTATGATGATCTATCTGATCTCGCCTTTGTCTTTAAGATGCTGTTTGATCCGCTCAAAGCTCTCCGGACTGATATCATGTTCCATCTTGCAGGCGTCCACTCTGGCAATGTCAGAAGGCACTCCCAGTCCTTCCAGCATCTTCGTGAGAACTGTGTGGCGCTCGTAGATCCTGTTGGCGATCTCCGCGCCTTTCTCAAGGAGAGTCACTGTTCCGTACCTGTCCATGGCAATATATCCGTCTTCTCTTAACAGCTTCATCGCGTGGCTCACGCTGGGCTTGGATACGCCAAGTCTCGCCGCGATATCCACGGAACGCACCCCGCCGCCCTTCTGGGACAGTACAAGGATCGATTCCAGATAATCCTCCGCCGATTCTCTGATCTGCATTGCAACACCTCCCGTTTCTGCAATTCTATCACATAATAACAGTTTCGTAAAGCAGTCCCGCCGTCACAAAAACGCCGCTTACTTATCGTCGCCTGTAAGCCGCAGGGTATCGCGGATCTCCTCCACATCCATATCCAGAATGATCGCCAGCTCGTTAATGCTGAAAGCATTTCTGGCGTCGTCCTCGTCGTCCGAAAGTTCTCTTACCGCGCTTTCCAGTTTCTCGACTCTCGCCACCAGGCTGTCGTCCCGGAATTTCTGCTGTTTCTGCTCCCGGCAGACCTCTTCCAGTCCTTTCCGGATCTCGGTCAGAAGCCACGCTTCGTCCCTCGGCGCTGATCCCGCGTTTTCCAGCGCCTGCATCAGCGCCAGATTTGCCTCCTGGATCATATCCGCGATAAAGATCTCCTCCGTATTCATCTCCGCCGCCAGCCGGGCGGCCTCTTTCATGTACAGCGCCGCCAGCCGCTGTGAAGCCTCTCTGCTTCCCCCGGCAAGCTTCGCAAAAAGCGCTTCCCTGTCCTCTTCTCCTTCTTCCCGGGGAAGGCCGTCCATATATTCACGGAAATACGCCTTCTCCTCTTCCGTCAGAGGCACCGCCTGTCTCTCTTCCTGCTGCTCTTTATGTTTCCCGGCGTCTGCGCCTTCTATGGAAATTCCCTGCGATGTGAGATAACGGAGAACACCCGCCTGCTGGCTGCTGTCCAGTCCCGCGTTCCCGAAAGTCTCACGGATCTGTTCCGCCTTAAGGCTTCCGCCCTGGCTGCGGGCAGTTTCCTGTATTTCCTTTAGTTTTTCCTGGAACTCCCGGACGTCCATCTCCATGTTCTCCTTTCCGCATATCTGCACGGGAAAAACACTGTTCTTCCCTGAAGTTATTTTTATTCAGTGAAAGACCCGATAGGGGAGCTATCGGGTCTTTCGAGGGGAGTATAAATAATTAAATAAGGGGTTATGTAAAAAAAATTTTTGAAGGGTAAATTCTTTTTACAGGATA